>NZ_CFHTCS010000011.1:0-31221 GCF_984369615.1 Martelella sp.
CTCGAAGGCGGGTAACAACTCTGAACGTTATTTGCCACGCTCTCGAAGGCGGGTTCCGGCTGGGCGAGGCCGAGCGCATGCAGATAGGCCGTCACCAGCGGCGCGATCACCGCGCCCGGCGGCGGCAGCATCAGCGGATGGCTCCTGAGGGCTTCGGCATCGGGAACGAGACCGTCGAGCGGGTGGCCGCTGCGCACGACGGCAACGATCCGTTCGGAATAGAGCTGACGGAAGGAAAGCCCCTCCATCAGCGCCGCGGAAGCCATGCGGCCGACGACCATGTCGAGCGCGCCTTCTCTCAACTGGGAAAGCAGCAGCCAGTTGGGGCCGGTGGTGACCCGCAGCATGCATTGGGGTGCGGTTTCGCGAAGCTTCAGGGCCGCTTGGGGCACGAGCGCGGTAGAGGCGGTCGGCAGCGCGCCGACGATGAGGCGGGTGCGCGCGGGACGGCCCTCGCGCACCAGATCCTGGGCGCGGATGAGGTCCACCAGCGCCTGGCCGCCAAATTGCTGGAAGGTCTTGCCCGCCTGCGTCAGCGTCAGCCGGCGGCCGGAGCGGTCGAACAGCTCGACCCGCAGGATGTCCTCCAGCTCGCGAATGGTTTTCGAGACGGCGGGCTGGCTGACGTGAAGCGCGTTCGCAGCCTCGCTGAGCGAACCGCGGCGCGCGGTTTCCAGAAACGAGCGCAGATGGCGCATGCGCAGGCGAGGGTCAAGCATTGTTAACCTATAGGTTATGCGAATTTCCTCTAAATATAATTTTTTGCGCCTTCTGGCTATGGCAAAACAGGCTGGGAGGAAGCGCATGATCATTCACGCAGAAGACACGGCACTTCATGTGCGCCAGGAAGGGCCGGAGGACGGCCGCGCGGTTTTGTTCATCAATTCGCTGGGGACCGATCTCAGGGTCTGGGACCGGCTCATAGAGCTTATGCCGAAGGGGCTTCGGCTCGTCCGCTATGACAAGCGCGGCCACGGGCTTTCCAGCCTTGGTCCCGCCGGTGCCGGCCTTTCCATCGAAACCCTTGCCGATGACGCGATCGCCATTTGCGAGGCGCTGAAGCTCGAAGACGTGACGCTCGTCGGCCTTTCGATCGGCGGGCTGGTCGCGCAGTCCGTGGCGTTGAAGCGGCCCGACCTCGTTCGCGCCGTGGTGCTGATGGATACGGCGATGCGCATCGGCACCGCCGAAATGTGGGGCGAGCGCATCGCAGCGCTTGGGGCCGGCGGCATCGCCGCGATCTCCGATGCCGTTCTCGCCCGCTGGTTCGCGCCGGACTTTCTGGCGTCATCCGAGGCCGCGATGTGGCGCGCCATGCTGGAACGCACCCCGCTGGAAGGCTACATCGCCTGCTGCAAGGCGTTGGCCGGCGCGGATTACACCAACCGCGCTGCGGAAGTGAAATGTCCGGTGCTGGCGCTTTGTGGCGCACTGGATGGTTCGACGCCGCCCGATCTGGTGCGCGAGACCGCCGTTGCCTACAGGGCGCCGTTTCACCTGATCGAAAATGCCGGCCACCTGCCGCCCGTGGAACAGCCCGAGGCCGTTGCGAGCCTTCTTTCCGGCTTCTTGCAGAGCACGTCCGAGAGCGCCGGTGGCGGTCGCCTTGAAACCGGCATGCGGGTTCGCCGCGCGGTTCTGGGCGATGCCCATGTCGATCGCGCCGAAGCGGCGAAGACGCCGCTCGATGAAGCCTTTCAGACATTGATCACCGAAAGCGCCTGGGGCACGGTCTGGGCCTCCGACGCGATCAGCCGGCGCGAACGCTCGATGCTGACGCTGGCGCTTCTGGCGGCAACCGGCAATTTCGAGGAAATCCCGATGCATATCCGCGCGACGACGCGCACCGGGGCCAGCCGGCGGGATGTGGTGGAGGCCTTCCAGCATGTCGCCATCTATGCCGGCGTGCCGCGCGCCAATCATGCCCTGAAACTTGCAAAGGCGGCCTTTGCCGCAATGGAGGAGAATAACGATGACTGACCTGGGACCCCTGATCCCGCGAAACCGGATGGTCCATCCGCCGGCCTTCACCCCGGGCTACAAGACCTCGGTTGCCCGCTCGCCGAACCTGCCGCTCCTCTCCCTGGAAAGCGGCCCCTCGGAGGAGACCGGTCCGGTCTTCGGGCACGACCAGCTCGGCCCGCTCGACAACAATCTGATCCTCAACTGGACGAAGGGCGAGGCGCCGGCCGTTGGCGAACGGATCCTGGTTTATGGCCGTATCATGGATGAACGCGGCAAACCGGTGCCGGAAACGCTGATCGAGATCTGGCAGGCCAATGCCGGCGGACGTTACCGCCACAAGAAGGACACCTATTTCGCGCCGCTCGATCCGAATTTCGGCGGCTGCGGGCGCACGATCACCGATGCCGAGGGCAACTATCAGTTCCTCACCATCAGGCCCGGCGCCTATCCCTGGCCCAATGGCGGCAATGACTGGCGGCCGATGCATATCCACGTCTCCGTCTACGGCCACAGCTTCGGCCAGCGCCTGATCACCCAGATGTATTTCGAGGGCGATCCGCTGATCCCGCTCTGTCCGATTGCCAACACCGTGCGTCAGCGCGGCGATCTCGACGGGCTCGTCGCGCCGCTCGACATGAACATGTCGCGACCGCATGATTTCCTGGCCTACAAGTTCGACATCGTCCTGCGCGGCCGCCGCCAGACTATGTTCGAGAACAAGATGGAGGGGATGTGATATGGTTCAGAAACTCGAAAATCTCAAGGAAACGGCATCCCAGACCGCCGGTCCCTACGTCCATATCGGCCTGATGCCGACCTATGCCGGCAATCCCGGCTCCTACGAGGAGGAGATCGGTGCGAGTCCCATTTCGGAAGGGGCGAAGGGCGAGATCATCGAAATCCGCGGTCAGGTCTTCGACGGAACGGGCAATGCGATCCGCGATGCCATGCTGGAAAGCTGGCAGCCGGATGCCTCCGGCATCTTTCCCGGCCAACCGGGCGCCGATCCGGCCGTCTCCGGTCTCTGCCGCTTCGCCGCCGATGCCGACAGCGGCGAGTTCGTGCTGAAAACCGTCAAGCCCGGAGCCTTCAGGGGCAGGGGCGGTTCGCACAACGCGCCGCATATCTCGCTGTGGATCGTCGCGCGCGGCATCAATATCGGTCTCAACACCCGCATCTACTTCGATGACGAGGACAATGCCGATGACCGTATCCTCAAGGCCGTTGAGCTGAAGCATCGCGTGCCGACGCTGATCGCGAAGAAAACCGGTGACGGGCAATACCGCTTCGACATCCGCCTTCAGGGCGACGCCGAAACGGTGTTTCTGGATATCTGAGATCGGTCGCCGGCAGGAACTCAGGCCCTGAGCGTTCGGGACCTTGCCGGCACCCCCGTGCCGTTTGCCCCGGATCCCGGGGCAAACCCGGTATGGCGGCGAAGTGAATGAAGGGCCTCTCGGCGGCTGGACAGCCTCCCCAGTCGCACCATCTTCGTGCTTGACCCGAGGATCCAACCATCTCGGTCACGCAGCGTGTTGGCGGATCTTGCATCCGGTATCAAAGCGGTTGAAGACTGCTGCCGGTCCCGGACGCGTGCCGGATATTCGGCTGCTTGCAAACGAGAGGAGCACCACGCGTGACCATATCGGCATTCGAACATCCCTGGCTCGGCGGCTATTTCGGCGACCCGGAAACCGCCGCGATCTGGTCGCCGGAGCGGCAATTGCGGCACATGCTGGCCTTCGAGGCAGCCTGGAGCCGGGCGCTGGGCGTCTCAGGCTTCTGCGATGCCGGGGAAGCCGAAATGGCGGCGAAGGCAATCGAGGCGGCTGAGATTTCGCCCGAAGCGCTCAGGCCGGGCATGGCCGCAGACGGCGTGCCGGTGCCGGCGCTTCTTGCTCTTCTGCGCAAGAGCGTGCCGGATGCCGCCCTGCACAAGGGCGCAACCTCTCAAGACGTGGTCGACACCGCGCTGGCCCTGACCTTGCGGGAGACGACCGCGCTGTTTCTCGACCGCCTGGCAGAGCTTGGCGCAGCCTTGAAGGCGCTTGAGAGCGCTTATGGCGATGAGACGCTCATGGGCCGCACGCGGATGCAGGCGGCGGCCGAGATCAAGGTCCGCGAGCGGATCGCCACATGGCGGCTGCCGCTCGCAGACCATGCCGATCGGCTGAGCGCCCTTGGGCCGCGCGTCGAAAAGGTTCAGATCGGCGGGGCTGCCGGCGACCGTGCGGCGCTTGGCGAAAAGGCTGACGCCATGGTCGCCTCCGTCGCTGCCGAACTGGGTCTCCGGCCGACCGGCAAGGCCTGGCACGCCATGCGCGAGGGCATTGCCGACTATGCCTCGACGCTCTCGCTGGTTTCCGGAACGCTTGGCAAGATGGGTCAGGACGTGGCGCTGATGGCCCAGCAGGGCATTGACGAGATCGCCCTTTCCGGCGGCGGCGGTTCGTCCGCCATGCCGCACAAGAGCAACCCGGTCCTGGCCGAGCTTCTGGTGACGCTCGCGCGGTTCAACGCGGTGCAGGTCTCCGGCCTGCATCACGCGCTCGTCCATGAACAGGAACGCTCGGGCGCGGCCTGGAACCTGGAATGGATGATCCTGCCGCAGATGGCGCTTGCAACCGGTCGGTCTCTTTCGGCGGCGCTTGAGCTTTGCGGCAGGATCAGGCGGATCGGCAAGGAGTAGCGGGCCGTCCGCATTTCAGCCTCAGAAGGTCACGCCCTCCGCCTCCAGCCTCTCCAGCACCAGTTCGGCCGATGTCAGCCGTTCGGCGGCGTTGCGGGCAAAGGCAAGTGTCAGCAGTTTGCGCCGTGCAGGCGGCAGCCTGTGCTCGGGTGCGGGCCGGATGACTTCAGCGCCGTAGCGATCGGCGAGCAGCAGGCCGCAATCTTCCGGAAAGATGTCGAGCGGCACGCCCGCATGGGTGGCGAAGAACAGCCGGTCGCAGTAGTCGCGGTATTCCGGCCATTTGGTGTCGACGCGAAAATCTTCGATCGATGACTTGATCTCGATGATCCAGATCTCGCCTTTCTCGGTGAGACAGATGAGGTCGGCGCGGCGGCCGTTCCTGAGCGTCATCTCGCTGATCGAGGCGTTGCGCATATGTTTCATCAGGTGCTGGACGCCGCGGCGGACCAAGAGCGCCCGTTCGGACTGGCGGCCGTCGGCCGTCGGGTTCTTGGCGTGAAGATCGACAATCGCCATGGAACTTCCTTTTGATCGATGCATTTTCACAACAGCGCGGTGCCGCCGTGAGGTCGTTTACATGGCTTCCCACCACTTGCGCTTGTCACGCAATGAAATGTTAACCATAAGCTTTTATCAGCTAACTATTATCACTTTTCGCTTCAATCGTCGCCACGAGACCGCTCATGCACATCAGAACGCTTCTTCTTGCACTCTCTCTAACCGGACTGCTTGCCGCTGCGGGCTGCACCACGACCGACGGCATGTCCTCGGGCAAGATGGCGCCGATCTCCGCTTATGCGGCCGTCAGTGACGAGGGTATCGATCTGCCGCGCGTCCCGATTACCGAGGTCGACGACAAGTATCGACGCCAGGTCGTGGACTACGAGACGGATGAAGCGCCCGGCACGATCGTGGTCGACACCAAGGAGCGCCTGCTTTATTACGTCGAGGAAGACGGCAAGGCCGTGCGTTACGGCATCGGCGTCGGCCGCGACGGTTTCCGCTGGTCCGGCAACGCCTATATCGGCCGCCGCGCCGAGTGGCCCACCTGGTATCCGCCGTCGGCCATGATCAAGCGCCAGCCGGAACTGAAGGAATATGCCGGCGGCATGGAGCCCGGCATCATGAACCCGCTCGGCGCCCGCGCGCTCTACCTCTATCGCAACGGCAACGACACCATGTTCCGTATCCACGGCAACCCCAACTGGACCTCGATCGGCCAGGCGGTGTCCTCCGGCTGCATCCGCATGATCAACCAGGACATTATCGACCTCTACGCCCGCGTCGACCCCGACAAGCGCACCAAGGTCGTCGTGCTGCCGGGCTGATTGCGGCGGCGACGCAGTTTCGAGGGCGGTTCTCCGGAGCCGCCTTTTTCATTTGCAAATCCGCGAATTGCAGCGCCCGCGCTTGATTTTGGCGACTGCTTCGATAGATAGAGCCGATACACTTCAAGCGGCATGACCTTTCGCCGCATCCCGAAAGGCCCGGCTATGCAGACCCCCTATTATCTCATCGACAGGTCCAGGCTTCAGCAAAACCTCGACAAGATCGCCTGGCTGCGCGAGGCTTCCGGCGCCAAGGCGCTTCTGGCGCTCAAATGCTTTGCGACGTGGTCGGTCTTCGACCAGATGCGCCGGTATATGGACGGCACCACCTCGTCCTCGCTTTATGAGGTCAAGCTCGGTTACGAAAAATTCGGCGGCGAGACCCATGCCTATTCGGTGGCCTACGGCGAAGACGAGATCGAAGAGGTGCTGGCGAACTGCGACAAGATCATCTTCAACTCGATCGGCCAGTTGAAGCGTTTTCAGGCGCAGTCGGAGGGCAGGATCCGGGGCCTGCGCGTCAACCCGCAGGTCTCGACCTCGGATTTCGACCTTGCCGATCCGGCTCGTCCCTTCTCGCGCCTTGGCGAACACGACCCGGCGGTGATTGAAACCGTCCTCAATCAGGTTTCGGGCTTCATGTTTCACAACAATTGCGAAAACGAGGATTTCGACCGTTTCGACGAAATGCTCACCGTCATCGAGCAGCGCTTCGGTCATCTGATTTCCCGTCTCGACTGGGTGAGTCTCGGCGGCGGCATTCATTTCACCGGCGAGAACTATCCGCTGGAAAAGCTCGCTGCACGGCTCAAGGCTTTTGCCGGGAAATACAGTGTGCAGGTCTATCTGGAGCCCGGCGAGGCGGCCATCACGGGGGCTGCGACGCTGGAAGTCACTGTGCTCGATACGCTGAACAACGGCAAGGAGCTTGCCATTGTCGATTCATCGATCGAGGCGCATATGCTCGACCTGCTGATCTACCGCGAGAGCGCGAAGATTTCGCCCGATACCGGGCCGCACAAGGTGATGATCTGCGGAAAATCCTGCCTTGCCGGCGATATTTTCGGCGAGTTTTCCTTTGAGCAACCGGTCAAGGTCGGCGACCGTCTGTCGATCGAGAACGCCGCCGGTTACACGATGGTCAAGAAGAACTGGTTCAATGGCGTGAAAATGCCGTCGATCGCGATCCGCGAGGAGAATGGCGAGATCCGCACCGTTCGCGAGTTTGGCTATGACGATTTCAGATCCGCCCTGTCGTGAGGCCGGGCTGACCCCGCGGAGCGGTTCGCCGCTCCAACCCTTGATTTCGGGCAGGCGAAGCTGCCCAAAACCGGAGGCGTTGTTCCGATGAAGAAAAATGTGCTGATTATCGGCGCGGGCGGCGTGGCCCAGGTGGTCGCCCATAAATGTGCCCAGAACAATGATGTGCTCGGCGATATTCATATCGCCTCGCGCACCAAGGCGAAATGCGACGCGATCATCGAGAGCGTGCTGGAAAAGAAGGCGATGAAAGAGGATGGCGTTTTGCTCGCCCATCAGCTTGATGCGCTCGACATCCCGTCAACTGTGGCGCTGATCAACCAGACCGGCGTCGAGATCGTCATCAATGTCGGCACGGCCTTCCTCAACATGTCGGTTCTGGAAGCCTGCCTTGAAACGGGCGCGGCCTATATCGACACGGCCATCCATGAGGAGCCCGACAAGATCTGCGAAACGCCGCCGTGGTATGCAAATTACGAGTGGAAGCGCAAGGATCGCTGCGCTGAAAAGGGCGTCACCGCCATTCTCGGCGCCGGTTTCGATCCGGGCGTCGTCAATGCCTATGCGCGGCTCGCCAAGGATGACTATGTCGACGACATCACCGATATCGACATTGTCGACATCAATGCCGGCAGCCACGGCAAGTATTTCGCCACGAATTTCGACCCGGAAATCAATTTCCGCGAATTCACCGGCACGGTCTATGCCTGGCAGAACAATGAATGGACGACGAACAGGATGTTCGAGGTCGGCCATGAATTCGATCTGCCGGTGGTCGGCAAGCAGAAGGCCTATATGTCCGGCCATGACGAAATCCACTCGCTGTCGAAGAATATGGGCTCGCCCAATGTCCGCTTCTGGATGGGCTTCGGCGATCACTACATCAACGTTTTCACCGTGCTGAAAAGCCTCGGCCTCTTGTCCGAACAGCCGGTGATGACGGCCGAAGGCCAGGAAGTGGTGCCGCTGAAGGTGGTCAAGGCGGTTCTGCCCGATCCGTCATCGCTGGCGCCGAATTATACGGGCAAGACCTGCATCGGCGATTTCGTCAAGGGCACCAAGGACGGCAAGCCGGCGGAAGTCTTCATCTACAACGTCTCCGACCACAAGGAGGCTTACAATGAAGTCGGTTCCCAGGGCATTTCGTTCACCGCCGGCGTTCCCCCGGTCGCCGCCGCCATTCTGGTCGCGTCGGGAGAATGGGATGTGAAGACCATGGCCAATGTCGAGGAACTGCCGCCGAAGCCCTTCCTCAACATCCTGAACCAGATCGGCCTGCCGACCCGGATCAAGGATGAAAATGGCGACCGCGCGCTCGATTTTTTGAAGTCGGTTTAGCTTTTCGAAACAAGACAGGGGCTGGCGCGGGGCGTCTTAAACCGCCGCGCCGGCTTCAGCGTGCAAGGCCGAACTGGATTTCGATCCTGTGATAGCCGGCTTTGGCGCCGTTCCATTTGTGATAGATTTCTCGGCTTTCGCCCGAAAAATCGTGGCGCGAGAACCGGATTTCCTCCACCAGCGGCGCATAGCCCTGCGTGAACAGACCCCGCATCGTGCCCTGATAGGTCCGCGTTGCCACCATGATCGGCTCGAAGCGGCTGAGCTCAAAACGGCCTGCATGGTTGTAGTCCTCGGGCTTTCGGACCGGATAGCAAATCGTCCAGTGAAAACGCGTCTTTCCATCCTGCGGCAGGTTCCGCGCGACGAAAACCCAAGGTCCCGCCATGGCGAGCCCGTATTCCGCCGCCTCGCTTTCGATCTCGGGGGATAAGGTCGCCGCCGCCGCCTTAACGTCACGGATGGCGAGAAATCGCTTCCCGGTTAGCGCCCAGAATGCATCAGTCTCAACGATCTTCATCAGAACCGGCCTCTTTTGACATGCATGATGGAACGCATTAACTGGACAATCGTCCGGAGCCAACGAATATTCTAGAATGAACTTGCCAAGTTCATCGGGAAAGCCGCACCCTTTAGAAAAATATTTCTCACAAGGCAAAGTGCGCTCCGGAACCTTTTCCGCCCGGCTATTCATGATAATGATGTTGGCAAAACGCTGAAAAGAACGAAGCCCATGTCGCTGAAAGACAAACGCATTCTCCTGATCATTTCCGGCGGGATCGCGGCTTACAAGAGCCTCGATCTGATCCGCAGGCTGAAGGAACGCGGCGCGCGGGTGACGCCGGTGATGACGGCGGCGGCGCAGCAATTCATTACCCCGCTGGCCGTCGGCGCGCTGTCCGGTGGGCATGTGTTTACCGATCTTTTCTCCCGCACGGAGGAACAGGATGTCGGCCATATCCGCCTTGCGCGCGAGAACGATCTGATCGTGATCGCGCCCGCCACCGCCGATCTGATGGCCAAGATGGCGACGGGACTGGCAAATGATCTGGCGAGCGCCGTGCTGCTGGCGCGCGACTGTCCGGTTCTGCTGGCGCCGGCGATGAACCCGAAAATGTGGTCGGCGGCTCCGACGCAGCGCAATCTGGCGACGCTTCTTGCGGATGGCGCAAAGACGATTGGCCCGATGGCCGGCGAGATGGCCGAAAGCGGCGAGGCCGGGACCGGGCGGATGGCCGAGCCGATGGAAATCGTTGTCGCGATCGAGACCTTGTTCGATGATGCGCCGAAGCCCCTTCAGGGAAAACGCGCGGTCGTCACGTCCGGCCCCACCCATGAGCCGATCGATCCGGTGCGCTATATCGCCAACCGCTCGTCCGGCCGCCAGGGCCATGCCATCGCCGCAGCGCTTGCCGAGCTTGGCGCGGATGTGACGCTCGTCTCCGGCCCGGTGACGATTGCCGATCCCGGGGGCGTGACCACCGTTCATGTGGAGAGCGCCCGCGACATGCTGACCGCCGTGGAGGCGGCGCTTCCCGCCGATATCGCCGTCATGGTCGCCGCCGTCGCCGACTGGCGGGCGGCCGAAAACGCAACGCAGAAGATGAAGAAGAGGCCCGGCGAGGCCCCGCCGCCGCTCGCGCTTGCGGAAAACCCCGATATCCTGAAGACCATCGGCCATCACCAGCGCCGTCCGGCGCTCGTCGTCGGCTTTGCCGCCGAGACCAGCGATGTCGAGGCATATGCCCGCGACAAGCTTTCCCGCAAGGGCGCCGACCTGATCGTCGCCAATGACGTATCGAAGGAGGGCGTCATGGGCGGCGCCCGCAACGAAGTGACGCTGGTGACGAAGGACGGCGCCGAGACCTGGCCGGACCTCGACAAGACCGAGGTCGCGGCAAGGCTCGCGGCGTGGATCGCCAATCGGTTCTGAGCAAGGCCTGGAGCGCGTCCAGGAAAGCGGACATGCTCTATCGCCGCTCCTGCAGCCGCTTGATCACCGCCGCGCGCACATCCTCGCCCTCGGCGTTCAGCGCCCGGTCCAGCGCCTTCATCCGTCGGCGCAGCGTGTTGAGCTCGTCCATCAGGCCGAGAACCACCGGAACGGCCTCGTCATTGACCTCGAGATCCTCCGTCAGCTCGACAATCAGTTGCAGGCGCGCGAGGTCGGTTTCGTCGAAGGCCGGGCCGCGTTCGCCCTGGCGGGGCTTGACCCATGATCGGGTGACGCAGATTTCCAGACGTTCGGCGCTCAGCCGGCCGACCCGTTCCAGCACTTGCGTTTTCGTCATGATGATCATCGCCGGCCTCCTTTCCAGCCCGCGCGCGGATCGTGCGGATGGCTCGCGCGCCAGGCCTTGAGCGCTTCCTCAAGGGCGGGGTCCGCCTTTGGCGGCAGCACGATCTTCAGCGTCACCAGCATATCGCCGGTCCCGCCGCCTGCTTTCGGCGCGCCCTTGCCCTTCAGCCGCATCACGCGGCCGGAGCTTGAATGGACCGGAACCTTCAGGTTGACCCGGCCGTCGATTGTCGGCACCGAGATGGTTGCGCCCAGCACTGCCTCGTCGATGCCGACGGGCAGGTCGATCTTGATGTCGTCGCCGTCGCGGGTGAAGACGGGATCTGGCAGGACCTCGACGCGCACATAGGCATCGCCCGGCGGCCCGCCATTGATGCCAGGTTCGCCCTTGCCGGCAAGCCGCAGCGTCTTGCCGTCCTCGATACCGGCGGGAATGGCGAGCGCGATCTTGCCGCCTTCGGGCAGGCCGACCGTCTTCTTCGCGCCAGTGAGCGCCTCGATGAGGCTGACCTGGAGGTGAAAGTGGCGATCCTGCCCGCGCATGCGCATCGAACCACGCTCCCCGAATGAACCGCCGGATGCCCTGCCGCCGAAGGCGCGAGCGAAGAAATCGCCAAGATCGTCGAACCCGCCCTCGAATTCGTAGCGCGCGCTTGGGTCGGCCTCGGCATGGGCGCGGTAATATTGCCGCTCCGGCCGTTCCTGCTGGTTGATGTCGATCTCGCCGGCATCGAACCGGCGGCGTTTTTCCGGATCGCTCAAAAGGTCATAGGCCGCCGTCACCTGGCCGAACTGTTCGGCCTTGGCGGCGTCACCGGGGTTGAGGTCCGGGTGAAGCTTCTTGGCAAGCTGCCGGTAGGCCTTCTTGATCTCGTCTGGAGAGGCTGTCTTGGCAACGCCGAGCAATTGATAGGGGTCGTGTTGTTGTTGCGCCATGATTGTGACCTTGATCAATCGGCGGACCGGCCGCCTTGTCTTATGATATGGGAATGTCCGTTTCCGCTTTCCAGACTCCGTGAAGCCGCCTGGCGAAGCAGAACGACACTTGCAAAACCGTTATAATAACGTATATACGAAACTACGTAGTTTTTAGCGAGGAGTTTGCAATGTCTCTCGATCGTGCCGTTCTGGCCTTTGCCGGTATCATGGTTCTTCTGTCGGTGGTTCTGACAGTCTTCGTCAGCATCTACTGGCTGTGGTTCACCGCCTTCATCGGCCTCAACATGCTGCAATCGGCCTTCACGGGCTTCTGCCCGGCGGCCATGATTTTCAGGAAGCTTGGCATCAAGCCCGGCACCGCATTCTGAAAGGCGAGATAATGATGCCCAAAGCGCTTGCATGGCGCGGCATGGCCGCGCTTCTTGCCGCCTTCCTTGCTGCCGTCTCAGCCTCTGCCGCGATGCTGAAGGTCGAGCCGATGACCGTGCCGGAATGGAAGGCCGTCTATGGCGAAGTCAAGGCCCGCGACACGGTTCCGGCGCGCGCCCGCATTGGCGGCACGCTCGAGCAGCTGTCGCTGACAGAGGGCGATATGGTCAACGAAGGCGATGTGATCGGCACCGTCCGGGACGACAAGCTCGATTATCAGGTCGCCGCCTACGAGGCGCAGCTGAAAGGGCTTAACGCTTCGCTCGAGAACGCGCGCTCGGAACTGGAACGGGGCGAAAACCTCAACAAGCGCGGGGTGATGAGCAACCAGCAGCTCGATACGCTGAGGACCCAGGTCGATGTGGTCGTCAACAACATCGCCTCGGTCAACGCCAATATGGAGGTCGTCCGCCAGCAATTGCGCGAGGGCGATATCCTTGCTCCGGCATCCGGCCGCGTGCTGCGGGTGCCCGTCGTCGAGGGTTCGGTGATCCTGCCCGGCGAGACGGTCGCCACGATCGGTTCCGGTGGCTTTTTTCTGAGGCTTGCGATCCCCGCCCGCCACGCGAACCTTCTGGAGGAGGGGGCGTCCATCGAGATCAGCCGCCCCGATGCCGAGGGTGAAGCCACCGGCAAACTGGTAAAACTCTATCCGGAACTCGACAACAACCGCGTGATCGCCGACGTGGAAGTCGACGGGCTGAAAACCGGCTATGTCAACCAGCGCTTTCTGGTGCGCGTGCCGATCGGCGAGCGCGAGGCCCTCTTCGTGCCCGAAAATGCCGTGACCACACGCCACGGGCTCGATTTCGTCACCGTCGCCCTGGATGACGGCAGGACGCGGGAGAAGACCGTGATGACCGGCGGCAACGCCGACATCAAGGGTCAGACCATGACCGAGATACTGACCGGGCTTTCCCCCGGCGATGAGGTAATCGTCCCATGAAACCGCACAAGCTTGGTCTTGCCGGCGGGCTGACCAAATCCTTCATCGCTTCGCCGCTGACGCCGCTCTTCCTTCTGGCGGCGCTGGCGCTCGGCCTTGTGGCATTGTTCACCTTGCCGCGCGAGGAAGAGCCGCAGATCTCCGTTCCCATGGTCGACATCATCGTCCAGGCCCCGGGGCTGAAGGCGGAGGATGCCGTCAAGCTCGTCTCCGAACCGCTGGAGACGATCATCAAGGGCATCAATGATGTCGAGCATGTCTATTCGCAGACATCCGACAACCAGGTCATGGTCACGGCCCGCTTCATGGTCGGCACGCCAGCCGACAGCGCGGTGCTGCGCGTCCATGACAAGGTCATGGCCAATATGTCCGACATCCCCGTCGGCATTCCCGAACCGCTGATTATCGGCCGCACGATCGACGACGTCGCCATTGTCGCGCTGACGCTGACGCCCGCCGACGGCCGGGATGCGGGCATCACCGCAAACGACCTCACCCGGGTGGCGCGCGAGCTGCAGACCGAACTCACCAAGATTGACGAGGTGGGGCTCACCTATCTGGTCGGCGAGACCGGCGAGGCGATCCGTATCGCTCCTGATCCCGAACGGCTGGCGCTCTATGGTGTGACGCTGAAGTCGCTGACCGGCAAGGTGACGGCGGCAAACCGCGCCTTCTCCACCGGCACGGTGCGCGACAACGGCATGCAGATCGACGTGATGGCCGGCCAGACCCTGTCGTCGCCCGGCGAGATCGGCAATCTCCTCCTGACCAGCACCGATGGCCGCCCGGTCTATGTTCGTGATGTCGCCGACATCTCCTATATCACCAATGATTCCGACGCGATTGCCTCCTCGGTCACGCTTGCCGAAGACGGAACGATGGAGCGCGTTCCGGCTGTCACGCTGGCGATTGCCAAGCGCGCCGGGGCGAACGCGGTCAATGTCGCGCACGACATTCTCCACCGCGTCGATGAGTTGAAGGGCACGCTCATTCCCGACACGATGGCCGTTTCGGTCACCCGGGACTATGGCGAGACGGCCAACGAGAAGGCGAACGAACTGCTCTTCCATCTGGCGCTTGCCACGGTGTCGATCATCATCCTCGTCTGGGTGGCGATCGGGCTCAGGGAAGCGCTTGTCGTTGCCATCGTCATTCCGGTGACGATCCTGCTGACGCTGTTTGCCGCCAATATCATGGGCTACACGCTGAACCGCGTGTCGCTGTTCGCGCTGATCTTCTCCATCGGCATCCTGGTGGATGACGCCATCGTCGTGATCGAGAACATCGCCCGCCACTGGGCGATGCCCGACGAGCGCACGCGCGTTCAGGCGGCAATCGAAGCCGTGGCGGAAGTCGGCAATCCGACGATCGTCGCGACGCTGACGGTCGTGGCCGCCCTCCTGCCGATGATGTTCGTCTCGGGCATGATGGGCCCCTATATGAGCCCGATCCCGGCGGTGGCATCGGCCGCGATGATCTTCTCCTTCTTCGTCGCCGTGATGATCACGCCCTGGCTGATGGTGAGGATTGCCGGCAAAGCCAAGCTCCATGCCGAGGACGGCCATGGCGGCGGGGCGCTCGGCCGCGCCTATGCGGCGGTCGCCCGCCCGATCCTGAAGACGAAGTTCCGCTCCTGGACCTTCATCGGGCTTGTTCTGGTCGCCACCTTCGGCTCGCTCAGCCTGTTCTACACCAAACATGTCACCGTCAAGCTTCTGCCCTTCGACAACAAGTCGGAACTGCAGGTGACGATCGATCTGCCCGAGGGCGCCTCGGTCGAGGAGACCGACGCCATTGCCCAGGCCGTTGCCGATGTGGTGCTGCAGACGCCCGAGGTGCTGTCGGTCCAGACCCATGCCGGCACGGCCTCGCCCTTCAACTTCAACGGCCTTGTCCGCCACTACTACATGCGCAACCGGCCGGAGATGGGCGATGTCCAGATCAATCTGACGCCGAAAGGCGATCGCGACCGCTCGAGCCACGAGATCGCGCTGGATCTGAGAAAGAAGATCCTGGCGGAGGTTCCCGTGCCTGCGGGCAGTTCGCTGAAGGTCGTCGAGCCGCCGCCCGGTCCGCCGGTCATGGCGACGCTCTTGGCGGAAATCTACGGCCCGGATGCCGAAACCCGTCGCGCTGTTGCCGAAAAGGTCAAGGAGGCCTTCCGCTCCGTGCCCTTTATCGTCGATGTCGATGACAGCTACGGTCAGCAGACGCGGCGTCTGAGGGTTGCGATTTCCGGCGACGATCTGGAAAGCTATGGCGTTGCCGAACAGGACGTCTTCGACGCGCTGTCGGCGCTGAACGGCACCGCCACGGTTGGCTACTCCCACCGCGGCGGCGGTCGTCCGCCGATCCCGATCGAGATCGGCCGCACCAAGGACCAGAAGGTGCTCGACGAGACTTTCCTGTCGACGCCGGTCGCGTCCGCCACCGGCGGAACCGCCTCTGTCGTCGAACTCGGCGACGTCGTGACGGTCACCGAAGAGCCGACCTCCTACGCCATCTTCCGCCACAACGGTCACTATGCCGACATGGTGACCGGCGAACTGGCAGGCGATTTCGAAGCGCCGCTCTACGGCATGCTCGCCGTTCAGGACGCGATCGACGCGATGGACTGGGGCGACCTGCCGAAGCCTGTCATCAAGCTGCACGGCCAGCCGGAAGATGAATCCGAGCCGGTTCTGCTGTGGGACGGCGAATGGGAGGTCACATGGGTCACGTTCCGCGATATGGGCGCCGCCTTCATGGTTGCGCTTCTCGGGATCTATATCCTCGTCGTCGCCCAGTTCGGCTCGTTCAAGGTGCCACTGGTGATCCTGACGCCGGTGCCGTTGACCTTTATCGGCATCATGCTCGGCCACTGGATGTTCAACGCGCCGTTCACGGCGACCTCGATGATCGGCTTCATCGCGCTCGCCGGCATCATCGTGCGCAATTCGATCCTGCTGGTCGACTTCATCCGGCATACCAAGTCGGATGACGTGCTGATGATCGACACGTTGATCGCGGCGGGTTCGATCCGCTTCAAGCCGATCCTGCTGACTGCGCTTGCGGCGATCATCGGCGCGGCCGTCATCCTGGCCGATCCGATCTTCCAGGGTCTTGCAATCTCGTTGCTGTTCGGCCTCATCTCGTCGACCCTGCTGACGGTGCTGATCATCCCGGCAATCTATCGGGTGCTGAGAAGCTGATGCGAAGACCGGTGGCCGCCATGCCGCAAAATGGCGGCCGCCGCAACGTTGCGGAATGTCTGCGCCACAGGCCCGCGGGAGCGCCCTCTGCCACTTTTGCGCACAATGGAAAAGCATAGCCTCACTAATCCCATGGTTGCTATTGCCCTTGATACGTGTAAAAACTAGGCGTTGTAATCACACCTCGCCTGCGCTTGAAAAAGACGGGTGATTCGAAGCGAAATCAGTCGCCGGCCGGTGCAAAGGAAGCCTTGCCGACGCGCCCGAAAGACAAGATTCCCTTGCAGAAATATCAAGACCTGCTGGAATACCTCGTTCTGATCCACGAGATAGACAGCCTGACGAGCCTTCGGGCGGCCATGGAAAAGGTTGCCCGACGCTATGATTTCGCGCGGACCGGATTGTTTCGGCGGTCGCTGACCCCCGCCCGTGACGCGGTCGCATGGCGCTGCCTTGTCGGGAGCGAGCCCGATGCCGAGCACCCGATACTCTTTGATGGCGCCGTCGATGGCGTTCTGCTGGCGACCGGCGCGCTCGAAGGCGCATATTTCTGGGATTCGGCGCTCGCGGCCGGTGGGCGGTTCAATCCCGCGCTTTCTCGCGAACTGCGTCTGCGGTGCGTCCGGGCGGCGCAGGAGGGGCTGGCTTACGGCGTCACCTTCCCGGTCTTCGGGCGTGAGGGGCTGGCCGGCACGCTTGCAATGGCGCGCGGCCGGCGGATCGAGCTTTCTCCGCTGGAAATCAGCCTCTTCAGCGCGCTCGCCCGGGAAACGCTCAACCGTTGTCTTGTTATTCTGCGATGCGGCGAAGCCGATGCGCCCGGAGGGAACACGGTCCCGGCGCTCTCGCTGCGTGAGCTGACCATTCTCAAGAACCTGGCTGACGGGATGACGTCGGTCGAAGCCGGAAGGACGATCGGCCTCACCAATCATACGGTCAACTGGTATGTCAGCGGCCTGCAGCAGAAACTCGGGGCGCGCAACCGGCAAAACCTCGTCGCCCTTGCGTTCCGGCTCGGTCTCGTCTCCTGATTGCGGCAAATCGATTAAGGCATCAGGGCGGGTTTGCGCTTGCCCGAGAGTTTGGCTATGACTTTGAAATTGCGATTGTCACGCTTTTTTCCTGAGGAGGCCTTCCTTGCCGATTTCAAAGATACTTGTCGCCAACCGCTCCGAGATTGCCATCCGTGTTTTTCGCGCTGCAAACGAACTGGACATAAAAACGGTCGCGATCTGGGCGGAAGAGGACAAGCTGGCGCTCCATCGGTTCAAGGCGGATGAGAGCTACCAGGTCGGACGCGGCCCTCACCTCGATCGCGATATGGGTCCGATCGAGAGCTACCTTTCCATCGAGGAAGTGATCCGCGTCGCCAAGCTTTCCGGCGCCGATGCCATCCATCCGGGTTACGGCCTTCTTTCCGAAAGCCCGGAGTTCGTCGATGCCTGCGCGGAAGCCGGCATCACCTTCATCGGCCCGAAGGCCGAGACCATGCGGCGGCTCGGCAACAAGGTCGCGGCCCGCAATCTCGCCATCGAGGTCGGCGTGCCGGTCGTGCCGGCGACCGACCCGCTGCCCGATGACATGGCGGAAGTCGAGCGCATGGCAGAGGAAATCGGCTTTCCGGTGATGCTGAAAGCCTCCTGGGGCGGCGGCGGTCGCGGCATGCGCGTCATCCGTTCCAAGGCCGATCTCGCCCGCGAGGTGACCGAGGCAAAGCGCGAGGCCAAGGCCGCCTTCGGCAAGGACGAGGTCTATCTCGAAAAGCTGGTGGAACGCGCCCGGCACGTGGAAAGCCAGATTCTCGGCGACACCCACGGCAATGTGGTGCATCTGTTCGAGCGCGACTGCTCGATCCAGCGCCGCAACCAGAAGGTCGTCGAACGCGCGCCGGCGCCGTATCTTACAGACGAACAGCGCGCCGAACTCGCCGAATACTCGCTGAAGATCGGCCGGGCCACTGACTATATCGGCGCGGGCACCGTCGAATATCTGATGGATGCCGATACCGGCAAGTTCTACTTCATCGAGGTCAATCCGCGCATCCAGGTCGAGCACACCGTCACCGAGACCGTGACCGGCATCGATATCGTCAAGGCGCAGATCCATATTCTCGACGGCGCGGCGATCGGCACGGAGGAATCCGGCGTTCCGCCGCAGGAGGAGATCTATCTGCGCGGCCACGCGCTGCAGTGCCGCATCACCACGGAAGATCCCGAGCACAATTTCATTCCCGATTACGGCCGCATCACCGCCTATCGCGGCGCCACCGGCTTCGGCATCCGCCTCGACGGCGGCACGGCCTATTCGGGCGCCGTCATCACCCGTTTCTACGATCCGCTTCTGGAAAAGGTCACCGCCTGGGCGCCGTCGCCGCAGGAGGCCGCGCGGCGCATGGACCGGGCGCTGCGCGAGTTTCGCATTCGCGGCGTCGCCACCAACCTGACCTTCCTTGAAGCGATCATCACCCATCCGCAATTCATGGACTACAGCTACACCACGCGTTTCATCGACGAGACGCCGGAGCTGTTCTCCCAGGTCAAGCGCGCCGACCGCGGGACCAAGCTCCTGACCTATCTGGCCGATGTCACCGTCAACGGCCATCCGGAGGTCAAGGGCCGTCCGCGCCCCTCCGATGAGATCGCGGCGCCCGTCGTGCCCTTCATCGAGGGCGATCCGAAGCCTGGCACCAAGCAGCTTCTCGACAAGATGGGGCCGGAGAAATTCGCCAAGTGGATGCGCAATGAAAAGCGCGTCCTGATGACCGACACCACCATGCGCGACGGCCACCAGTCGCTGCTGGCGACCCGCATGCGCACCCATGACATTGCGACCATCGCCGGCACCTATGCCCGGGCGCTGCCGGAGCTTCTGTCGCTCGAATGCTGGGGCGGGGCAACCTTCGACGTGTCGATGCGCTTCCTGACGGAAGACCCGTGGGAGCGGCTGGCGAAGGTCCGCCAGAACGCGCCGAACCTTCTGCTGCAGATGTTGCTCAGGGGCGCAAACGGCGTCGGCTACAAGAACTACCCCGACAATGTGGTCAAGTATTTCGTTCGCCAGGCGGCCGCGGGCGGGATCGATCTCTTCCGCGTCTTCGACTGCCTCAACTGGGTGGAGAACATGCGCGTTTCGATGGACGCTGTTGCCGAGGAAGGCAAGCTCTGCGAGGCGGCGATCTGCTATACCGGCGACATCATGAATGCGCGTCGACCGCAATATGACCTGAAATACTACACCGACCTTGCCAGGGAACTGGAAGCCGCCGGCGCCCATATCATCGCGGTGAAGGACATGGCCGGCCTGCTGAAGCCGGCAGCCGCCAAGATGCTGTTCACCGCCCTGCGCGATGCGACCGAACTGCCGATCCATTTCCACACCCACGACACGTCGGGCATTGCGGCCGCCACCGTGCTGTCGGCGATCGACGCCGGCGTCGATGCCGTCGATGCGGCCATGGACGCGTTCTCCGGCAACACCTCGCAGCCCTGCCTCGGCTCGATCGTCGAGGCGTTGAAGGGCCACGAGCGCGATCCGGGCCTCAATACCGGCTATATCCGCCGCATCTCCTTCTACTGGGAGGCCGTGCGCCACCAGTATGCCGCCTTTGAAAGCGACCTGAAGGGGCCGGCCTCGGAAGTCTATCTGCACGAAATGCCCGGCGGCCAGTTCACCAATCTTAAGGAGCAGGCCCGCTCGCTCGGGCTTGAGACCCGCTGGCACGAGGTGGCGCAGGCCTATGCCGACGCCAACCAGATGTTCGGCGACATCGTCAAGGTGACACCCTCCTCCAAGGTCGTCGGCGATATGGCGCTGATGATGGTCAGCCAGGATCTCTCCGTTGCCGACGTCGAAAACCCGGCCAAGGACATGTCCTTCCCGGATTCGGTCGTCTCCATGCTGAAGGGCGATCTCGGCCAGCCGCCGGCCGGATGGCCGGAGGGGCTGCAGAAGAAGGCGCTGAAGGGCGACAAGCCCTATACGGTGCGTCCCGGTTCGCTGCTGGAAGAGGCCGATCTGGAGGCCGAACGGAAGCAGGCCGAGGAGAAGGTCGGGCGCGAGATCAATGATTTCGAGCTCGCCTCCTACCTGATGTATCCGAAGGTCTTCGTCGATTATGCGCTGGCGAGCGAAACCTACGGCCCTGTTTCGGTTCTGCCGACGCCTGCCTATTTCTACGGTCTCGACGAGGGTGACGAACTGTTCGCCGATCTCGAAGTCGGCAAGACGATCGTGGTGCAGAACCAGGCGGTCACCAGCCCGGACGAGAAGGGCATGGTCACCGTGTTCTTCGAGCTGAACGGCGCGCCGCGCTCGATCAAGGTGCCGGACCGCGCCCATGGGGCAACAGGCGGGGCCAACCAGAAGGTGGATCCGGCAAACCAGAACCAGATCGGCGCGCCGATGCCGGGCGTGATCTCGACGGTCGCCGTTTCCGCCGGCCAGCAGGTCTCCTCGGGCGACGTACTGGTCTCGATCGAAGCGATGAAGATGGAAACCGCGCTCCACGCCGACCGCGACGGCGTCATCAAGGAAGTCCACGTCAAGGCCGGCGACCAGATCGACGCCAAGGACCTTCTGGTGGTGTTCGAGGACTGAGATCAGCCCTCGTCAGCCTGAGATGTTCGAAAACCCCGGTCATTCGGCCGGGGCTTTCGCATGTGCAGGCGTAGCGACGGGCGAAGGGGCGGGACCGCCTGTCATACGGCCGAGCCAGAGACTTGCCAGCACCAGCACGGCGCCCGCGACCTGCAGCGGCGACAAGGCCTGACCCAGCAGAACCCAGCCGAGCAGGACCGCGCTCAAGGGGCTCAGGAAGCCCAGCAGGGCGGCGCGTGATGGGCCGATCCTTGCAATGCCGCGAAACCAGAAGAAATAGGTGAGCGCCGCGCCGATGAGGCCGAGCCAGGCGAGGCCGATCAGGTTTTCGGCCGTCGGAACCGGGAAGGCGGGCTCGAGGATGAGAGCCAGCGGCAGGAGCAGCAGACCGCCGGTGGTCAGTTGCCAGGCGGTCAGCGTCAGCGGCGGCACGGGAAACTGCCATTTGCGGGTCAGCACCGTGCCCGCCGCCATTGACAGCGCGCCGCCGAAGGCCGCGGCAATGCCGAGGGGATCGAGCACGGCGTTCGGCGACAGCACGAGAAAGGCAACGCCTGCGAGCCCGCCGAGCGCGGCCAGCACGCCGAGCGGCCGGATCGCGGTGCCGAGGGCAGCGCGCGACAGAAACAGCACGATCAGCGGCTGGGTCGCGCCAAGGGTTGCGGCAACGCCGCCGGGCAGGCGATAGGCGGCGACGAACAGCAGGCTCCAGAACAGCGCGAAGTTCAGGAACCCGAGCGCAAACAGGCGCGGCAGCATGGCGGGGGAGGGCAATTGCCGGACCGCGACAAGCAGGATGAGGCCCGCCGACAGCGCCCGAAGCAGCCCGAGGGTCAGGGGCATGCCCGCCGGCAGAAGCTCGGTGGTGACGATATAGGTGCTGCCCCAAATGGCAGGGGCCAGTGCGGTCAGCAGGACATCGGATGTTTTCGGCATGGTTGCCTCCATTTATCTTGACGTCAAACTATATGATTATAGCTTGACGTCAAGATAAAATCTCGGCATGATCGATCCATGGATCATGTCGACAGTATTCTTGCCGAGTGGCAGTCCGAGCGTCCGGACCTCGACGCCATGCCGATGGGCGTGATGGGCAGGCTCAAGCGGCTGCAGCAGCATCTTGCGCGCAGTCTGGAAGCGGTGTTTTCCCGCTACGGACTGAATGCCGCGAGTTTCGACGTGCTGGCGACGCTGAGGCGTTCCGGCCCGCCCTATGCGCTCTCGCCGTCGGCGCTGATGGAGCGGACGATGGTCTCCTCCGGCACGATGACCAACCGGCTCGACCGGCTGGAGGCGGCGGGCTTAATCTCGCGTGAGCGCAATCCGGAGGATGGGCGCGGTTTCGTCATCGCGCTGTCAGACAAGGGGTTCGCCCTGATCGACGAGGCGGTGAGCGCCCATGTCGAGAACCAGCACAGGCTGATTGCGTCGCTGACGATGGAAGACCGCGCGGCGCTGGACAGACTGCTGGCCAAATGGCTGGCGGCGTTTGAATGAGCGCCGCCGCGCCGGAAAACAAAGGCCGGACGCGCCTGGCATCCGGCCTCCTTGCAAATCTCAGACAAGCTCTGCAAGCGTTTCACGTGAAAAGGCGCGAAGCTTGTCGATCTCACCCGCTTCGACCTTTTTCACCCATTCTGGATCCTTGATCAGCGCGCGGCCGACGGCGATCAAATCGAACTCGTCCTTTTCCATGCGCGAGACCAGTTTCTCAAGGCCGGAGGCCGAGGCGGAGGTTTCAGCGCCGCCGAAGGAGCCGAGGAAATCCGCGCCGTCAAGGCCGACAGACCCGACCGAGATCGTCGGCACGCCGGTGATCTTCTTGGCCCAGCCGGCGAAATTCAGCCCGCTCTCTCCGTCGATCGCGGGGAATTCCGGTTCCCAGAAGCGGCGTTGCGAGCAGTGCAGCATGTCGGCGCCGGCATCCACCAGCGGTTCCAGCCATTCGGCCATCTCGTCCGGCGTGGTGGCGATCTTCGCATTGTAGTCCTGCTGCTTCCACTGGCTGAGGCGAATGATCACCGGCATGTCGTCGGAGACGGCCTCGCGCACGGCCTTGATCACCTCGGCGGCAAAGCGCGCGCGCTCGCCAATCGCGGGGCCGCCCCAGCGGTCCTCGCGCAGGTTCAACTCCGGCCAGAAGAACTGGTCGATCAGATAGCCATGGGCGCCGTGAAGCTCGACCACATCGAAGCCGAGGCGCTCGGCGTCGGCGGCCGCCTTCGCAAAGGCCGAGATCGTGTCGGCAATGTCTTCCTCGCTCATGGCGCGACCGCGCTTTTCACCCGGCTTGACGAAACCGGAAGGGCTTTCGGTTTCATCGGGGTTCGGCGGATAATCGGCGCTGGCAATGGTGTTGGCCACATGCCATATCTGCGGCCCCATCCTGCCGCCGGCCGCATGGACGGCGTCGATCACGTTTTTCCAGCCTGCGAGCGCTTTCTCGCCGTGGAAATCCGGAATGCCGGGCAGGTTCTTGGAGTTGGGACGGTCGATGACGGTGCCTTCGGAGAGGATCAGCCCGACATCGCCCTCGGCGCGGCGGCGGTAGTAATCGGCGACATTCTGGCCGGGCACGCCGTCCGGCGAAAAGCCGCGCGTCATCGGCGCCATGACGATGCGGTTCTTCAACTGGAGTGACTTGAAACTAAAGGGACGGAACAGCGTGTCGGTGTTCAGCGCGGCCATGGAAACTTCCTCTTTCGGTTACGATTGGCCGTATAGGTATAAAAGTTAGACCTAGTGTCAATAAGGCAAGTGTGGTAATCTAGGTATCCTGGAGGTAACCCTATGGATCAAACTGTCAGATCATGTCCGCAATTCAGCGCCAACTGCATCGGCCGCGAAATATTGGACCAGATATCGGGGAAGTGGTCGATCATGACGCTTTCAGCGCTTGCTTATGGGCCGCTTCGCTTCAATGCGATCCGACGCGACCTCGAGGGCATTACCCAGAAAGCGCTGACCGATACGTTGCGGCGGCTCGAACGCAACGGTCTCGTCGAGCGCAAGGTGCTGGATACGGCGCCTGTCGGAGTGGAATATGCGCTGACGCCGCTCGGCGCGTCGCTGAAGCAGCTTTATTGCGCGATCTATCAATGGGCGCGCGACAATAGCGACGAGATTGTCGATTCGCGCGCGCGGTTCGATGAAAAGGCGAAGCGGCGGACGGCGGCCGCCTAGTGCATCGGGCGAAAAAGCGGTATCCGGTTTTTGGCAATCCGACGATCTAGAAGAATTCGTCCAGCGTTCGGTAATACCGCATGCGTGCCGCATCCGGTGCAGAAAGCCCGTAGGATTTCAGAAATCCGGCAACAGCTTCCGCGCCGAAATTGCTCTGGATGCTGCTGACGGCAATTGCGATATCCTGATAGCGATCTGCGACACCGAGACGACCGCAATCGATGTAACCGGAAAACCCTTCGGCGGTTGCCATGAAATTCGGCATCGAGGCATCGCCATGGGTCACGACGATATCGGTTTCCTGGGGCCTGTTCGCGGTGAGCCAGGCAAACAGCTCTTGCGCGCCCGCGTCCCGGTTGTCGTCGTCGAAATCGTCTTCGTCCACGAGGCCGGCGCGCATGCGGGCTTCGGCAAGCCGCAACCGGTTCTCCAGACGATGATCGAAGGGGCAGCCGGCCACCGGTTGCGCATGGAGGGTGCGCAGCGCCGAGGCGGCGAACTCCACTCTGGCCAGGACGGGAATATCGTCGGCGCGCGCGAGATCGCTGCCGAAAAGCGCACTCATCAGCAGGAAATGCCGGCCGCCGCCGGTCTCAAAGACGATAGGGGTAGGCGATGCCAACCCCTCACGACGCAGCCATGAAAGCCGCTCGACTTCTGCCGGGAGCTCGGAAAACGCTCCCGCGATCTCGCTTTTGAGAACAACATTGGGCCGGCCGGCGGCGCGCAACAGGAAGACATCCGCAGAGGAGCAGCCGATATCGACGCCTTCCCAGTCATAGCCCGCAAGCCTCCTCGCAAGGCCTGCGGGGAGCACAGCGGGATCGATGCCGGGCGTCTCTGGCTGGTCAGCGGTTGTCGTCATCCTCGTCTTCATTGCCTTCATTGTTCAGCGAGGCAAAGCGCGAGAACACCTCGTCGGCAGACATGCCCTTGTCTTCCTGCGATGCGTTGACGCTGTCGCCGAGGCTTTCCATCTCGCTTGCGGAAGCCAGGCGGGCATTGTCGAGTTCCTCGGCCGACGGGAGAGGGCGGTCCTTGGCCGATTTTTCGACTTCGAGATCAAGATCGATCTGGCTGCAGAGGCCGAGCGTCACCGGATCCATCGGCGTCAGATTGGCCGAGTTCCAGTGGGTGCGGTCGCGGATCTGCTCGATCGTCGACTTGGTGGTGCCGACGAGGCGCGAAATCTGCGCGTCCTTCAGTTCCGGGTGGTTGCGCACCAGCCACAAAATGGCATTGGGGCGATCCTGACGCTTGGAAACGGGCGTGTAGCGCGGCCCCTTGCGTTTGGATTCCGGCACCCGCACCTTCGGCTCGGAGAGTTTCAGCTTATGGTTCGGATTGTTCTCCGCGCGCGCGATCTCGTCGCGCGAAAGCTGGCCGGTCGAGATCGGGTCGAGGCCCTTGATGCCCTGCGCGCTCTCGCCGTCTGCAATGGCCTTGACTTCCAGCGGGTGGAGCTTGCACAACTCGGCAATCTGATCGAACGACAAGGCCGTGTTGTCCACGAGCCATACGGCTGTCGCCTTGGGCATAAGCAGCTTTTGTGCCATTGGATAAAGTCCTTCTGTCGTCCGCGCCGGTGTCGCGGTCCGTGGGTTTTTGCCACAATTTCCGGGAATAGTTGGGGCCCATATAATCCCTTCGCGCTTCGAATGCAATCATGTCGAAACAATTGACGAATGTCTTATTGAAGACATCGCACGAGCCTGTATGAATGGGGCAACGGAGGAATTTTCGAGGAGGAAAGTATGTCAGGCAAGACATATCCGGTTTTGAAGCCGGCAAAGACGCGCGCTCTGATCGATGCGAACAAATACGAGAAATGGTATCAGGAAAGCGTTGAGGAGACGGAGATCTTCTGGGACCGTCATGGCCGGCGGATCGACTGGTTCAAGCCCTATACCAAGGTCAAGAACACGTCGTTCACCGGCCGGGTCTCGATCAAGTGGTTCGAGGACGGGCAGACCAATGTCTCCTATAACTGCATCGACCGGCACCTGAAGACGCACGGGGAACAGACCGCCATCATCTGGGAAGGCGACAACCCCTATATCGACAAGAAGATCACCTATAACCAGCTTTACGATCAGGTCTGCCGCATGGCGAACGTGATGAAGAAGCACGGCGTCAAGAAGGGCGACCGGGTGACGATCTACATGCCGATGGTGCCGGAAGCAGCCTATGCGATGCTCGCCTGCGCGCGCATCGGCGCCATCCATTCGGTGGTCTTCGCCGGCTTCTCGCCGGAGGCGCTGGCCGGGCGCATCGTCGATTGTGAATCGACCTTCGTGATCACCTGCGACCAGGGCGTGCGCGGCGGCAAGCCGATCCAGCTGAAGGAAAATGTCGACCTCGCCATCGATATCGCGGCAAAGCAATATGTCATGGTCAACCATGTGCTCTGCGTGCGCCGCACCGGCGGTCATGTCGGCTGGGCGCGCGGTCGCGACCTCTGGTACCATGAGGAAATCAAGACGGTGAAGGGCGATTGCCCGCCGGTGAAGATGCGGGCGGAAGATCCGCTGTTCATCCTCTATACGTCCGGTTCGACGGGCAAGCCGAAGGGCGTGCTGCACACCACCGGCGGCTATCTCGTCTGGGCCTCGATGACGCATGAATATGTCTTCGACTACAAGGAGGGCGAGATCTTCTGGTGCGCGGCCGATGTCGGCTGGGTCACCGGACACTCCTATATCGTCTACGGGCCGCTCGCCAATTGCGCGACGACGGTGATGTTCGAAGGGGTCCCGACCTTCCCGGATTCCGGCCGCTTCTGGGAGGTGGTCGACAAGCACCAGGTCAATATCCTCTACACCGCTCCGACGGCGATCCGCGCGCTGATGGGGGCTGGCGACGATCTGGTGAAGAAGTCCTCGCGTGAGAGCCTGCGCCTGCTCGGCTCGGTCGGCGAGCCGATCAACCCGGAAGCCTGGGAATGGTATTACCGCGTCGTCGGCGAGGAACGCTGCCCGATCGTCGATACCTGGTGGCAGACGGAAACCGGGGGCATGATGATCACGCCGCTGCCGGGCGTGACCGACCTGAAGCCCGGTTCGGCCACCAAGCCCTTCTTCGGGGTCAAGCCGCAGCTGGTGGACAACGAGGGCAAGGTGCTGGAAGGCGCGGCCGACGGCAATCTCTGCCTCACCGACAGCTGGCCGGGGCAGGCGCGCTCGGTCTATGGCGATCATCACCGTTTCGTCCAGACCTATTTCTCCACCTACAAGGGGAAGTATTTCACCGGCGACGGCTGCCGGCGCGACGAGGACGGCTATTACTGGATCACCGGCCGCGTCGATGACGTGCTCAACGTTTCCGGCCACCGTCTCGGCACGGCGGAAATCGAGAGCGCGCTGGTCTCGCATCATTTCGTGTCCGAGGCCGCGGTCGTCGGCTATCCGCATCCGGTCAAGGGGCAGGGCATTTATTGCTATGTGACGCTGATGAGCGAACATGAGCCTGATGAGGCCCTGCGCCAGGAGCTGATCAAGTGGGTCCGGGCCGAGATCGGCCCGATCGCGACGCCGGACAAGATCCAGTTCGCGCCCGGTCTGCCGAAGACGCGTTCCGGCAAGATCATGCGCCGCATCCTGCGCAAGATCGCCGAGGATGATTTTGGCGCGCTGGGGGACACCTCGACGCTCGCCGACCCCGGCGTCGTCGACGACCTCATCGAGAACCGCCAGAACAAGACAAAGGCGGCGTGATCGTGAAGCGGAAAGCCGTCAGACGGCTTTCCGCGCCTTGGTGTCGGGGAGGAGAATCGGATGCACCGGATCGGCATTGCCGCAGGGCTGTTTCTCGCGGCGACAGGCACCCTCGCGGACGATCTGAAACCCGGATGGAGCGTGCAGTTTCATCAGGATATTTTCGACAGGACGATCGTGCCGCTGGCCATTGCCAGCGAGGAAGGCGATGATTTCGACAAGGCCTCGCTCGGCGCGGTCTGCTCGCAAGAGGGCGATGTCATCATCTTCTTCCAACCCAGGCGTTTCATGTTCTTTGAGACATCAGCCAAGCTTGCCCTGCGATCGGGCGACACGGTTGCCGAATATGATTTCGTTGCGGAAAAGATTCCTGCCTTCGGCAGTCTTCTGGCCGTCGATTCCGATCGGTCGCAAAAGATCATGACGCTCTTTGCCGATGCGGACGGCGCCGATATCGCCTTCCGGACGGAAGACAAGAACGGCCTGATCAGCAGTATCGGCGCCGGCAGGAGCTTCGAGATCGTCAAAACCGACTGTCCGGGCCCGGCGGGGTAGGCATCGGCGTTGACGGGGCCGGTCCGGGCAGTCGATGCCGACCGGATGCCCTTCCTTCTCGCGGGCCATCCCTCCTTTTCGTCTTGCAAGCCCCTGCATTGCTTGCGCGCACGGTTTGCTTCAGCCATCACTACCGCCTATCCGGTTTCCGTGCAGACGACGGCAAGCGGAATCGAGCTTCTTGGCGCTGTTTTCCCTTGCATGCGCGTTCAAACCGGAATATGCACGTTTCTGCACGATTTAGGCGAGGCCATGCATCTGATCCGCGAAAGACAGGACATCATTCTCCAACGGCTGAAGGCCGGCAACCGGGTTCTGGCGGCTGATCTCGCGGTGGAATTCGCCGTGTCCGAGGACACGATCCGCCGGGATCTGAGGGAGATGGCCGCACGCGGGCTCTGCGAGCGCGTCTATGGCGGAGCTTTGCCCTTGGCGCCGGCCGCCGGGCCGCTGAAGGCGCGCGACAACAAGGATGACGCCGAAAAGAAAGCGCTTGGCCGCCTGCTTGCCGGTGAAATCCATGACGGCATGAGCGTTTTCCTTGATGCCTCCAGCAC
This sequence comes from Martelella sp., assembly GCF_984369615.1. NCBI lineage: Bacteria > Pseudomonadati > Pseudomonadota > Alphaproteobacteria > Hyphomicrobiales > Aurantimonadaceae > Martelella > Martelella sp. The sequence goes on from NZ_CFHTCS010000011.1 coordinate 28,992, forward strand.
GAACATCGCCGCCGCCCGCGCTCTGCCGGAAAATCTTCGCGGCGTCATCGTCACCAATGCGCCGGCGATCGCGGCCGCCCTCGACGGGCACCGGACGCTTGACGTGATCATGGTCGGCGGCCGCATCCACCGCGAGGTCGGCGGCGCGGTCGGCGCGCGCGCGATCGAGGATCTCCAGGCGTTTCATTTCGATCTCTGCCTGCTCGGCGCCTGCGGCGTCGACGTCGAGGCGGGGCTCACCTGCTTTCATTACGAGGACGCGCTGTTCAAGCGGGAGGCTGCGGCCTGCGCGCGCCGGGTGGTAACGGCGATGACGGCGGGGAAGTTTTCAACCCGCGCGCCCTGCAGCGTGATCGCGCTCGACGCCCTCGATGCGCTCGTGGTCACCGCTTCGCTCGATCCCGCGGCCCGCGCGGCGCTTGCGGAAACGGGTCTGGACCTGATCTGCGGGGAGGATTGCCGATGAGCGATGCGCGGATTGCCCATGTCGCGGTCTGGACCGGCGATCTCGAACGGATGGCCGGATTTTATCAGCGCGTTTTCGCCGCAGAACCTGGCGAACGCTATGAAAGCCGCCGGAGGCCTGGCTTTGTCTCGCGCTTCATGAGACTGACGGACGGACCGACAATCGAGATCATGCAGGCGCCCTGGCTGGGCGTGGCGGATGACCCGACTGTCGAAAGACCCGGCTTTGCCCATATCGCCATCAGTCTCGGCAGCGTCGCCGCCGTCGATCGTCTGGCGAAAGAGGCGGAGGAGGCCGGCTTTCTGTCGAGCCCGCCGCGCCTGACGGGCGACGGCTTTTACGAGGCCGTTCTGGCCGACCCGGACGGCAACCTGATCGAAATTACCGCATGACGAGAAGACCGATGACCGAGACTCCGCTAGACGAAATCAGACGCCCGCGCCGCTATATGTCGCCCCATCGCCTCGGGGTCTCGCTGCTTTTTCTCATGAACGGCTTTTATATGGGTTCCTGGGCGCCGAAAATCCCGGTCTTTGCCGAAAAGCTTGGCCTTTCGGAGGGCGAACTCGGGTTGATGATCCTCGTCTTCGGCGTCGGCTCGATCCTGGCGATGCCGCTCACCGGCATCTTCAACGCTCGCTACGGCTCGACGAAGGTCGGCAAGGCGGCGGCGCTGATGTTCCTGCCGATGCTGATCCTGCTCACGCTCTCCAACGCGATCTGGCTGGCGGCTTGTGTGCTTTTCCTGTTCGGCGGGCTTATGGCGTCGATGGACGTATCGATGAATGCCAATACGGTCGCCGTCGAAAAGGTCGAGCACCGGGCGATCATGTCCTCCTGCCACGCCTTCTGGAGCCTGGGCGGGCTTCTCGGCGCCGGCATGGGCGGCTATCTGATCGAAACGATCGGCCCGCTCGGCCATGCCGTGTTCGCCACACTTCTTGCCGGGCTTTTCCTCGCCGTCGGCTTTCCACGCCTCGTTGAGGACACGCCGACGGGCGAGCAGAAGAGCCAGAAGATCCGCCTGCCGATGACGCCGCTGCCCTGGCTGATCGGCGTGGTCGCGCTGTTCTCCATGATCCCGGAAGGGGCGATCATGGACTGGAGCGCGCTCTACCTGCGCAATGAACGCGGTGTCGATATCGCCCTTGCCGGTTTCGGCTTTGCCGCCTTCCAGCTTTCGATGACGACGATGCGCTTTGCAGGCGACCTTGTGCGCGACCGCCTCGGCGGGGTGAAGACGATGCGGATCTGCGCGGTGCTCTCCGTCACGGGCCTCCTGCTTGCAGGCCTCGCGCCATCCACGCCGCTGATCATTCTCGGTTTTGCCATTGCCGGGCTCGGCATTTCCAACATGGTGCCGATCGCCTTTTCTGCCGCCGGCAATCTGCCGGGCATGGCGCCGGGCATCGGTCTCTCGGTGACGACCACGCTCGGCTATTCCGGCATTCTCGTCGCCCCGTCGCTGATCGGCTTCCTCGCCGAGCATACGGGCTTCTCGCCGATCTTCACCGGTCTGTCGCTTCTCCATGTCATCGTCTTCCTGCTGGCGCCCCTTATGGCCTATGCCGACCGCGACCGGGTCGGCTGACAGTTGACAAGACCGGGCCATTGTACCACCTGATGGGTTGATACCAAGGATCACCGATTAGAACCCATATGATGCGTGCTGGAATGGCCATCCGAGTAGGAAAATACCGCAGAGCGATGCTTGAGCATCGCGCGAGGATTTTGACGCCCTCGGGGGCCATTCCAGCCGCACCC
>NZ_CFHTCS010000012.1:0-30954 GCF_984369615.1 Martelella sp.
CGACACCGGTGAAAACCTGGTCGGCCTCTTGGAAAGCCGCCTCGACGCGATCGTCTACCGCGCCAAGTTCGTTCCGACGGTCTTCGCCGCCCGTCAGTTCGTCAACCACGGCCACGTCACGGTCAACGGCACCAGGGTCAACATCGGCTCCTACCGCTGCCAGCCGGGCGACGTCATCGAGGTTCGCGAGCGCTCCAAGCAGCTTGCAAGCGTTCTCGAGGCAACCCAGCTCGCCGAGCGCGACGTTCCGGAATATATCGACGCCGATCATTCCAAGATGGTTGCGACCTACGTACGGGTTCCGGCGCTTGCCGATATCCCCTACCCGGTCATCATGGAACCGAACCTCGTCGTCGAGTTCTATTCGCGCTGATTTTTCTCACGCGGATTGCATTTCGAAAAGCCGCTCCTCCGGGGCGGCTTTTCTTTTGTCCGGCGCATGTTGCGTTTAGTGTGGGTATCAAACCCCGAGAGGACGACCATGGACCTGCAGGCCATTGCCGACGACATTGTGCGCGATCTTTCCCCCCGGCTCGGCGAGGGCAAGGTGGCCGATTATATTCCCGAGCTTGCCAAGGTGGACCCGAAGCAGCTCGGCATCGCGATCACCACCGTCGACGGCACGACCTACCGCGCCGGCGATGCGGAGACCGCCTTTTCGGTCCAGAGCATTTCCAAGGTCTTCATGCTGACGCTCGCGCTCGGCAAGGTGGGCGAGACGATCTGGCGCCGCGTCGGGCGCGAGCCCTCGGGCTCGGCCTTCAACTCGATCATCCAGCTGGAGCACGAGCACGGCATCCCCCGCAATCCCTTCATCAATGCCGGCGCCATCGTGGTCTCCGACATCGTGCTGGCCGGCCACCGCCCGCGCGAGGCAATCGGCGAGTTCCTGCGTTTCATGCATTATGTCGCCAATGACGAGAGCCTTTATATTGACGAGGCGGTGGCCCGATCCGAGCAGCGCACCGGCTATCGCAATTTCGCGCTCGCCAATTTCATGCGCGGCTTCAACAATGTCGAACACCCCGTCGACCATGTCCTCGGCGTCTATTTTCACCAATGCGCGCTTGCCATGAACTGCGTCCAGCTTTCCCATGCCGGCCTGTTCCTTGCCAATCGCGGCACCAATCCGCTGACGGGCTTTTCCGTCGTCTCGCCCAGGCGCGCACGGCGCATCAGCGCGATCATGCTGACCTGCGGCCATTATGACGGCTCCGGCGATTTCGCCTTTCGGGTCGGCCTTCCGGGAAAATCAGGCGTCGGCGGCGGCATTCTCGCCGTTGCCCCCGGCAGGGCCTCGATCGCCGTCTGGTCGCCGGGACTTGACGAGACCGGCAATTCCCTGCTTGGCAGCATTGCGCTGGAAATGCTTGCCGCACGCACCGGCTGGTCGGTGTTCGGCACCTGAACGGCACGACCCGGCAATGCAAATGTTGAATGAAAGTGACGAGACCATGAGCGACGCAGAGACCCTCGAGGAAACCACGGCGGAAGACGGCGCCTTCCGCGCGCTGTTTGCCGATGCGCCCTCCTCCGTCAGCTTTCAGCGGCTGCGCAAGCGGCTGTTGCGACAGGCGCGCCAGGCGATCTCCGATTTTTCCATGCTGGACGGGCAGAAGCGCTGGCTCGTCGCGCTTTCGGGCGGCAAGGACAGTTACGGGCTTCTCGCCGTGCTGATGGAGCTGAAATGGCGCGGTCTGCTGCCGGTCGAACTCATTGCCTGCAATCTCGATCAGGGCCAGCCGAATTTTCCGAAACATGTTCTGCCCGGCTATCTCGAGAAGCTCGGGGTCAGATACCGGATCGAATACAAGGATACCTATTCGATCGTCACCGACAAGCTTTCGCCGGGTTCCACCTATTGCTCGCTCTGCTCGAGGCTCCGGCGCGGCCATCTCTACCGGATCGCACGCGAGGAAGGCTGCGATGCGCTGGTGCTCGGCCACCACCGCGAGGACATTCTCGAAACCTTTTTCATGAACCTCTTCCACGGCGGCCGGCTTGCCACCATGCCGGCCAAGCTCTTGAACGATGACGGAGACCTGACGCTTCTGCGCCCGCTTGCCTATGCGGCGGAAGACGATCTGGCGCGCTTTGCCGAGGCGATGCGCTTTCCCATCATCCCCTGCGATCTCTGCGGTTCGCAGGACGGGCTGGAGCGCAACGCAATGAAGCAGATGCTGGCCGACATGGAAGCCCGCATGCCTGGTCGCAAGGAAGTGATGCTGCGGGCGCTCTGCAATGCGAATCCCTCGCATCTTCTCGATCCGAAGCTTTTCGATTTTGCCGGGTTGAGACCTCAAGCCGACTGAAGTCCGGGATCGGAAGACGGCTTTTCGGGTCCGCGATATTATGTCAGTTTCACTAAACTTTCGGTCATCTTCCTGAAAAGAGAAGGTTCTGCGCCTCGCGGCCTTGCCGTTTGTCTGCCACGATGCCACAAAAGGCCACCATCAAACACGAGAGGTGATGTCGTGGAAAAAGCAGAAATCGGCCTGATTGGTCTGGGTGTCATGGGCTCCAACCTCGCCCTGAACATTGCCGAAAAAGGCAACAGAATCGCCGTTTACAACCGCACGGTCGACAAGACGCGCGCCTTTTACGCAAGCGCCGGCGACCTTCAGAAAAACATTGTGCCGACCGAAACGCTTTCGGAATTCGTGGCCGCCATCCGCCCGCCGCGCCCGCTCATCATCATGATCAAGGCCGGCGATCCGGTCGATCAGGAAATCGAAAAGCTGCGCCCCTATCTCGGCAATGGCGACATCATCATCGATGCCGGCAATGCGAATTTCCATGATACCCGCCGCCGCTTCCAGGAGCTGGAAGGCACGGGCCTGACATTTATCGGCATGGGCGTTTCCGGCGGCGAGGAAGGCGCGCGTCACGGTCCCTCGATCATGGTCGGGGGCACGGAAGACAGCTATGCCCGCGTCGAGAAAGTGCTGACCTCGATCTCGGCGAAATATGCCGACGACCCGTGCTGCGCCTGGCTCGGCCCGGACGGCGCCGGCCACTTCGTCAAGACCATCCATAACGGCATCGAATATGCCGACATGCAGATGATCGCCGAAATCTACGGCATCCTGCGCGACGGCGTCGGCATGAGCGCCTCGGAAATCGCCCATGTCTTCAGCGAATGGAACAATGGTCGACTGAATTCCTTCCTGATCGAGATCACCGCCAAGGTGCTGACGGCGACCGATCCGGAAACCGGCAAGGCCATGCCCGACATCATCGTCGATGCCGCCGGCCAGAAGGGCACCGGCCGCTGGTCCGCGATCGAAGCGCAGCAGCTTGCCGTCCCGGCCACCGTCATCGAGGCCGCCGTCGCCGCCCGTTGCCTGTCGTCCATGCGCGATGAACGCAAGGCCGCCGAGCCGATGTTCAACAAGGAAGAACTGGAATTCAAGATCCCGCCGGGTCCCTGGCTCAACCGCGACCTGGAGCTGGCGCTCTTCGCCGCCAAGATCGCGGCTTACGCACAGGGCTTCGACGTGATGGCATCGGCCTCCGAGCAGTATGGCTGGAACCTGCCCATGCCGGAAATCGCCCGGATCTGGCGCGCCGGCTGCATCATCCGCTCGCAGTTCCTCGACGAGATCACCAAGGCCTTTTCCGAAACGCCGGATGTTGCCAACCTGATCGTCACGCCCGCCTTTGCCGGCATGGTCAACGAGTGCCTGCCGTCGCTGCGCCGCATCGTTGCCGCCGCCACCTCCGCCGGCCTTCCGGTGCCGGGCCTCGCCTCGGCGCTCACCTATTTCGACGCCTATCGCCAGTCGCGCGGCACCGCCAACCTGATCCAGGCGCAGCGCGACTTCTTCGGCGCCCATGGGTTCGACCGTCTCGACGGCCTCGACATCCATCACGGCCCCTGGGGCAGCGGCGCGGCCTGAAGAAGGCGCATCGCAGGATCACGAAACGGAAAAAGCCCCGCCGGCGCGGGGCTTTTTTTTTGCAAGGCGCTCGTTCTGCCGGGCTCCCGGCAACAGGAAGGAGCGGTTACTCCGCGTGGATCGCCACGCGATTGCGGCCATCGCGCTTGGCCTCGTAAAGCGCCTTGTCGGCACTCTTGATCACCGGATAGACCGAGGGCTCATCTTCGGACGACTGGGCGACGCCGGCGCTGACCGTTACGGTGACGTCGCCGCCGAAAACCTCGCCGGCAAGCTGTTGCCTGATATCTTCTGCAATGCGGGCGGCATTGCTCAGGAGCGCATCATTGAGGATGACGCAGAACTCCTCGCCGCCGTATCGCACCACAAGGTCGCTTCCGCGGATGCGCCGCGAAATGATTTCGGCAAAGCGCGCCAGCACGGCATCGCCGAAACTGTGGCCGTGCGTATCATTGACGGTCTTGAAATGGTCGAGGTCGAACATGATGACGCAGAAGAGTTCGGTCGTGTCGTGGTTCGGATTGCGCCGCTCCAGCACTTCCAGCGCCCGGCGGTTGGAGAGGCCGGTCAGCGCATCGCGTTCGGCAAGTTCCTTGAAGGTGTTGTGCTCGACTTCGCGGTTTTCTTCCATCGCCAGGAGATAACCGAGAATCATCGCGCCGAGCACATTCCTGACGACAAGCACCGGCAAGGACTTCGCCGCCGTGTTGATCACGAAATCGAGCGGCATCAGAAGAACGCTGGAAAGGCTGAGGGAAATCGCAAGCCCGAGAAGCGCAAGGTTGCCAAGATCGCGCCTCGGGCCGCGAATGCGCACGAAGACGAGCGCGATGACGGCGGCCATGATGATGCTGACCGTTCCGGGCAACATGCCGGCGCCGCCAATGGATATTCTGACGGCGACGGTGACGACGCAGGCAATCAGCGCCGCCCAGAAACCGCCGAAAAGCGCGGCCAGGCCCACCATGACAACGCGGATGTCAACGACGATGCCGGGACCGACCACCAGCGGATCGATCATCGTGATGGCCGCGCCGAGGCTGAAGAGGACGCCGATCGCGGGCCCCGACCAGAGCGACGGCAAGCGAGAGCGCAGGATGGCGCGGTAGGTCAGAATGACCAATGCGGCCAAACCCACTTTCTCCAGCATGCTCGCGAGAATACCGAAACTCTCTATCATCAGTCGCTGTCCCGCTTTCCGGTTTTTTCGCCCGTTCCCATTCTCCGGCAAGAACGACGGGTGATGCCTCCCACCGAAGGCGCCTCGCAGCGCCACGGCTTTCGGTCACAGACATTTCAGGGGAAACGCATCACGCAATTGGGGCCGTTGTTACGGTTAATGCCCCGTTCACCACAAGTAAAAAATGTCCACAAAGGCTAACCGTCCCCTGCTCAATCTTCATTTGCATAAAGGGTTGGCTTGATCGGGCGAGCCGATTGGCCCAAAACTTAAGGCTCCGCAGCAGACAGCAGAAAGACACACCGGCAATGTCAGCAACCGTATTTCCTCTGCCACCCGCGAAACTGATCCCCGTGACCGGTATCGAGGAGCGCTTTCCGGTTCGCCGCGTCTATTGCGTGGGACGGAACTACGCCGCCCATGCGGTGGAGATGGGCCACGACCCCGATCGCGAGGCGCCGTTTTTCTTTCAGAAGAACCCCGACAACCTGCTTCTGCCGGGCCTTTCCTTTCCCTATCCGAGCCGCTCGGCGAATGTGCACCACGAGGTCGAGTGTTATGTGGCGCTTCGGGCCGGCGGCAGCGATATCAACCTTGAGAAGGCTCTCGACTGCGTCTACGGCTATGGCGTCTCGGTGGATTTCACGCGGCGCGATATACAGGACGAGGCGAAAACGAAGAGCCGGCCCTGGGAGATGGCGAAGGCCTTCGAGCATTCGGCGCCGGTATCCGAAATCGCGCGCGCCGCGGATATCGGTCATCCGGACGCAGGCGCGATCACGCTTTATCGCAACGGCGCGGAAACCCAGCGCGGCGACCTCAGCCAGATGATCTGGAAAGTGCCGGAAATCATCGCGGAACTGTCTCGCTACGTCATGCTTGCGCCCGGCGACATCATCCTGACCGGAACGCCCTCCGGGGTGGGGCCGGTTTCACGCGGCGACAGGATCGCCTGCGAGATCGACACTGTCGCAAAACTTGCATTCGACGTGATCTGATATACTCTGACGTTTCTCAGGAGGACGGAAATTGACGATTTACGCGCTCGGCGACCGCCGACCGACACTTCCCGCGCAAGGCGCCTTCTGGATCGCACCCGATGCTGCGGTGATCGGCAACATCATCATCGGCGATGACGTTGGTATCTGGTTCAGGGCCGTGTTGCGCGGCGACAACGAACCGATCACCATCGGCGCCGGCAGCAACATACAGGACGGCGTGATGATCCACACCGACATGGGCGCGCCCGCGACCATCGGCAGGGGCTGCACGATCGGCCATCACGCCATCATTCACGGCTGCACGATCGGCGACAACAGCCTCGTGGGCATGGGCGCCACCATTCTCAACGGCGCGGTTATCGGCAGCAACTCCCTTGTCGGCGCCAATGCCCTGGTGACGGAAGGCAAGACCTTTCCCGACAACAGCCTTATCGTCGGCGCTCCGGCGAAGGCGGTGCGCACGCTCGATGCGGCTTCAATCGAGGGTCTGCGCCGCTCGGCGACAAGCTATCAGGAAAACTGGAAGCGGTTCGAACGCGAACTCACGGTTATCGGAAGCGGTTCAACCGGATGAATCCGTCGCCGTTCATCACCTTGCCGAAACGCGACCAGGCGCTTGACGAATTGATCGGCAGGCAGCTTTCGCGCAAGGGCTGGGTGCTGACATTTCCGCCGGAACTCGAAGAACGGTTCAATGCCCATATCCACGCCAGCCGCCATCGCCAGATCGTCCGCACTGCGCTGGTCGGCATCGCTTTTCTGTTTGCCTTCGTTATCGTCGACCTGGTCTACCGCCCGGACCTGATTGTGGAGCTCTCGATCATCCGGGCAGGCGTTATCGGCGTTCTGGTGGCAGCGCTGTCACTGGTGATCGCACAGCGCCACGACACGCGACTGCCGGGACTGATGTCGATCCTCGGCATCTCCGTCGCCTCGCTCGGAGCCGGGTTGATGCTGGTCACGGTCGGCAATCCGATCGTGCGCTATGAGCCCTATACCTTCATTCTTGTCGCCGTCATCGCCAATATCGCCCTGCCCCTGCGCCCGCCCCAGGCGCTTCTGGCCTCGGGGATCAACTTCGCCATCGCCGTCTACTTCATCCTGCCTCTGCCGACGCTCACTTCCGACGAGAAGACCTCGCCGCTGATCTTTCTTCTGGCGACGACGACGCTGACGCTGCTCGCCAACCTGCGGATCGAAACCATCGAGCGAAAGATCTTCCTGCTTTACCTGCGCGAGAAGCTGCGCGGCGAGGCGCTTTTGAGCGAGTATCGCTCGCTCGATCATATCTCCAACACCGATGCGCTGACCGACCTTGCCAACCGGCGCCTGTTTGACGAATGCCTGCGGCAAAGCTGGGAGACGGCGCGGTTCAGCGGCGAGCCTCTGACCCTGCTGATGATCGATATCGATCACTTCAAGGGCTATAACGACACCTACGGCCATCCGGCCGGCGATGAGTGCCTCAAGCAGGTTGCCGCCGCGCTCAAGGCGAGCACGCGCGCCGAAAGCGACCTGCCGGCGCGTTTCGGCGGCGAGGAATTCGCGCTGGTGCTGCCGAACTGCGAGGAAAATGGCGGGCTGAGAATGGCCGGCCGGATCCACGAGGCCATCGCCCGGATCGACATCCCGCATGCGACAAGCCCGCTGAAGCGGCTCTCCGTCTCGATCGGCGTTGCGACCGAACGCCCCTCCAGGACGCATCACGAACCGCGCAGCCTGCTGATACGGGCGGACCGGGCGCTCTATGCGGCCAAACAGGCAGGGCGCAACCTGACATCTCTCGACAATCCGGGCGAGGAAGACCGGCAGCCTTCCGCGGCGAAAAGCGGTAGCGACACGGCCGAGCAAAAAGCTTCCTGACCGGCGCCTATGCCATTCAGCTTCGGCAGGCCTCGCACAGGCCGCGCATTTCCACCGTCATCCGCTCGGGCCTGAATTTTCTGCTCTGCGCCAGCGCCGCCAGCGCATGTTCTATTTCATGGGCATGGAACTCGATCACCGCGCCGCACCCCTCGCAGATGGCAAAGGCGGTCATGCCGTGATGGGTGCAGTCCTCGTCCGGATGGGCGCAGGCGACATAGGCATTCATGCTTTCCAGCCGGTGCACCATGCCGGCATCGGTGAGTTTGTCGAGCGCGCGATAGACCTGAAGCGGCGCCTTGAAACCGTGATCCCTCAGCCTGTCGAGGATGGTGTAGGCGCTGAGCGGCCCGTCGCTGCCGGAAAGGCAATCGAAGACGAGAGACTGGTTGCGCGTCAGTTTACGGGTGGCTATGGGCATGACAAAACCTCCTTCATGCGCGTCGGACTGCAAGAGGCGCCAGGCCGGCAACGAACAACAGCATCGCGGCGACGACGATCGACGGTCCCGAGGGCGTATCATAATAGAGCGAGGCATAAAGGCCCATCACCACGGAGACCGCACCGATCAGCGAGGCGATCATCGCCATGGCCTCCGGCGTCCGGGCAAAGCGGCGCGCGGTCGCCGCCGGCACGATCAGCAGCGACGTGATCAGCATGATGCCGACGATCTTCATGGCGATCGCGATCACCAGCGCCATCAGCAGCATAAAGACGAAGCGCGCTGTTTCAGGCCGCAGGCCTTCCGCCTGCGCGATTTCCGGCGAGACGGTCGCGGCAAGCAGCGGCCGCCACAGCGCGACAATCGCGCCGACGACGACCAGCCCGCCCAGCCAGACGATGGCAATATCGGCACGCGTGACCGACAGGATGTCGCCGAAGAGAAAGCTGATGAGATCGACCCGGACCCAGGTGAGGAAGGAAACGATCACCAACCCGACGGCGAGCGTCGAATGGGCGAGAATGCCAAGCAGGCTGTCGGTGGAGAGGGCCCGTCGGCGCTCCAGCAGAATGAGCAGGACCGAAATCGCCGTCGCGACCACGAAGACGCTGAGGGTGAGATTGACGGCAAAGAGCAGCGAGAGCGCGACGCCGAGCAATGCCGAGTGCGCCATGGTATCGCCGAAATAGGCCATCTTCCGCCAGATGATGAAGCAGCCGAGCGGCCCCGCCATCAGGGCAACGCCGATGCCGGCAATCAGCGCGCGGGTGAAGAAATCGTCAAGCATGGGATTTCTCGCCGTCATGATGCGCGTGGTGGCCGTCCTGCGGATGACAATGGTCGGTCACCGAGCCATCAGCATGGCGCACCCGGCCGTCCGGCATATGGGTGTGGTCGTGATGGTGGCGGTAAAGCGCCAGCGCGCCCGATGCCCGCCCGCCGAACAGCGCCTGATAGGCCTCGCTGCCGCTGACGGCCTCTGGCGTTCCCGTGCAGCAGACATGGCCGTTGAGGCAGACCACAATATCGGTCTGCGCCATCACCACATGCAGGTCGTGCGAAATCATCAGCACGCCGCAGCCCTGGCGGTCGCGGATCTTCGAGATCAGCTCGTAAAGCGCAATCTCGCCGGAATAGTCGACGCCCTGCACCGGTTCGTCGAGCACCAGCAGGTCCGGCTTGCGGGCGATTGCCCGGGCCAGAAGCGCCCGCTGGAATTCGCCGCCCGACAGCGTCTGAACGCTTGCCTCTTCCATATGAGACAGGCCGACCGCCTCCAGCGCCTCGGAGATCTCCGCGCGCGACAGCGGCCCCGTCACCGTCATCAGACGGCGCACGGTCAGCGGCAGCGAATGATCGATATTGAGCTTCTGCGGCACATAGCCGATCTTCAAGCGGGACGCGCGCCACACCCTGCCCTCGTCCGGCTCGAACACGCCGATCGCCATCCTCGCGCTCGTCGATTTGCCGGCGCCGTTCGGCCCGATCAGGGTGACGATCTCGCCGCGGCGCACATCGAAGCTGACGCCGCGCACCAGGAAGCGCCCCTCGCGCCTGATCCCGGCATCCTGCATCGAAACCAGCAGTCCGGCCTCGTCATTGGTCTTGGTCAATTTCTGAAAACTCCGTCTTGCGGCGTTCTATGACATACGTTATAGCATTACGCAATTGATGTAATAACATTACATTCCCATGCAAGTGAGGTCCTGATGAAATCCCTTCATACGCTTCTTCTCGCAACGGTTGCCGTTTCGGCCGCAGGCGCCGCCATCGCGGACGATAACCTGAAGGTGGTCACATCGATCAAGCCGCTCTATTCGCTGGCAACCGCAATCACGGCCGGAACGGAGACCGAGACGACGCTTCTGGTCAAGGGCGCGGCCTCGCCGCACACCTACAGCATGGCTCCCTCCGAGGCCCGCGCACTGCAGGAGGCCGACGTCGTGTTCTGGATCGGCCCGGCGCTCGAGCACTTCCTCGACAAGCCGCTCGAGGCGCTCGGCGGCAACGCCGAGATCGTGGAGCTGGAGGAAGCCCCCGGCGTGGAAACGCTGGAACCGCGCGAGGGCGGCGCCTTCGACGTTCATGACCACGATCATGACGAGGATGCGCATGCCGAGCACGATCACGACGACCATGGCGAAGCCGGAGACGAGCACGGGCACGGGCACGGGCACGAAGAAGCCGGACACCATCATGACGGAGAAGTCGACCCGCATATGTGGCTCGATCCGTTGAATGCGCGGGCCTTCGCCGCCGCCATGGCCGAAACCCTGTCTCAACGCGACCCCGCCAACGCCGAAATCTATGCGGACAATGCCGCGAAACTGGAGACCAGGCTCGACGAACTGACCACCGGCATCCAGGCCCAGATCGACAGCGTTCCGGCAAAACCCTATGTGGTCTTCCACGACGCCTACCACTATTTCGGTCATCGCTTCGGCGTCGAGGCGGCAGGTTCGATCACCGTCAATCCGGAAGCGCCGCCGAGCGCCCAGCGCATTCGCGAAATCCACGACAAGCTGACGGAACTGGGAGCGGCCTGCGTCTTCTCCGAACCGCAATTCCCGCCGAAAATCATCGACGCGGTCATCGAGGGAACCGACGCCCGCACCGGCGTTCTCGATCCGCTGGGCGCCGGCCTTGAAGACGGACCCGACCTCTACTTCGTTCTGCTGGAAAACCTGGCCGGCAATCTGACCGACTGCTTTGTGGCCGAATAAACGCCATGAAGACTTCCCCCGGGCACGCGCATGGCCGGGGGAAGTGGCCTGCGGGTGTCGTAGCTGCCACCCGCAGGCTTTTTTTATTTCTTGCGTTCGGGGCCTTTCCGCTCGGCCGATCTCGCCCAGATGTTGATATTGGCGTCGAGCGCGTAGGTATCAATTTCCGCCAGTTCGGCATCGGTGAAATCGGGATTGTCGAGGGCTGCCACGCAGTCGGTCACCTGTTCGGGACGGCTCGCGCCGATCAGCGCCGTCGTTACCCGGCCCTTGCGCAGCGCCCAGGCGAGCGCCATCTGCGCCAGCGTCTGGCCGCGCCGCTCGGCGATCGCGTTCAGCGCGCGGATATGGGCGATCGTCTCGTCCTTCAGGAAGGCCTGCTGCAGCGACTTGCCCTGGGCGGCGCGGCTGTCTTGCGGGATGCCGTTCAGATATTTGGACGTCAGCATGCCCTGGGCGAGCGGCGAGAACACGATCGAGCCGAGACCGAGTTCCTCCAGCGTATCAAGAAGCCCGTCGTCCTCGACCCAGCGGTTGATCATCGAATAGCTCGGCTGGTGGATGACGAAGGGCGTCTTCAGTTCCTTCAGGATCGCATAGGCCTCGCGGGTGCGCTGCGAATTATAGGACGAGATACCCACGTAAAGCGCCCTGCCCGAACGGACGATATGGTCGAGCGCCAGCATGGTTTCCTCAAGCGGCGTGTCGGGATCGAAGCGGTGCGAGTAGAAGATGTCGACATAGTCGAGACCGAGCCGTTTCAGGCTCTGGTCGCAGGAGGCGATCATGTATTTGCGGCTGCCCCATTCGCCATAGGGACCCGGCCACATGCCGTAACCCGCCTTTGACGAGATGATCATTTCATCGCGCAGGCCGGCGAACTCCTTCTTCATGATCGAACCGAAGGCCGTCTCGGCGGTGCCCGCCGGCGGGCCGTAATTGTTGGCGAGATCGAAATGGGTAATGCCCGCGTCAAAGGCGGTCTGGCAGATCGCGACCTTGCGCTCGCGCGGCGTGTCGTCGCCGAAATTGTGCCAGAGCCCCAGCGAGATTGCCGGCAGCTTCAGGCCCGAAGTGCCGCAGCGGTTATATTTCATCGTGTCATAGCGCGTTTCGGACGGTGTCCAGCTCATTATTGTCATCCTGATTTCGACGTGGCGCCCCGGTTCAGGGACGGAACCTTCGCGTGAAGAGGCGCTAGTGGGAGAAAGCGCGCGGCAAAAAGCCGCCCGCCATTGGGAAAATCCAGGCCGGACTATAGTCCATTCGCCCGCAATGATCCATGTTCTTGGCTGCCGGGCCGAAGGGATCGGTTGGCGCGATCGGATTGAAGAACGGCATCATCCGCCAATGCGGCCGCTTTCCCTGGCGGCTATCCTGCCATCTCCCGTCGAGATCAGGAAAGGCAAACATCATGACAAGGACCGTTCTTATCACCGGCACGTCGAGCGGCCTCGGCCGCGCTGCGGCGCGGCTGTTCCAGGCCAAGGGCTGGAACGTGGTCGCGACCATGCGCGCGCCCGAGAAGGAAACCGAACTGACGCGTCTCGACCGCACGCTCGTCGCCCGCCTCGACGTGGAGGACCAGAGGTCGATCGAGAGCGCCGTCCAGGCCGGCATTTCGGCCTTCGGAGCAATCGACGTGCTGGTCAACAATGCCGGCTACGGCGCCTTCGGGCCGCTGGAGGCGACGCCGCTCGAGAAGGCCCGCCGGCAATTCGATGTCAATGTTATGGGCCTCATCGCCGTCACGAAGGCGCTGCTGCCGCATTTTCGCGCCCAAAAGAGCGGCGTGATCGTCAATATCTCATCGATCGGCGGACGAATGACCTTTCCGCTCGGGGCACTTTATCACGGCACGAAATTCGCCGTGGAAGGCCTGTCGGAATCGCTGCATTTCGAGTTGGAGCCCCTCGGCATCGCCGTGAAGATCGTGGAGCCGGGCGGCATACGAACCGATTTTTCCGGCCGCTCCCTCGACTTCAGCAATGATCCAGCGCTGGAGGAATACCAGCCGGTTGTGAACACGCTGCTTGAGGCCATCGGGCCGATGATGAAAAACGGCTCGTCGCCGGAAACCATCGCCGAAGTGGTCTATCGCGCGGCCACCGACGAAACGCCGCAACTGCGCTATGCCGCGGGCGAAGATGCGGTGGACATTCTCGAGAGGCGCGCCGCAAGCGATGACGCGACCTTCATCGGCGGTCTCAAGGCGCAATTCGGCATGGGCAACTGAAGCCGGATCATGCAGAATGCGTTGATGGGTCGAAGCGTTTCCAGGAAAAGCGGAAGCGCGCTATGAGGGATGAAGCCACATATGATGACGACCGGCTATGCGCTTGACGCCACGTGGCGTCCGTTGCTCAAGGATCTCGGCCTCGTGCCGGCCGACATCCTCAGGCGCGCCGGGCTCGCCGATGATCTTCTGCAGCGTCCCGGCCTCCGGCTCGCCTCGGAGGACTATTACCGTCTCTGGGAGGCGGTGGCGCAGGATGACCGGCTCTTTCCCCTGAAACTCTGCCGGGCCGTCCGCGCCGAATCCTTCTCGCCGCCCCTGTTCGCCGCCCTGTGCAGCCCCAACCTCGGCGTGGCGCTCAGCCGCATCAGGGCCTACAAGAAACTGATCGCGCCCATGCGCCTCGACCTCATCGAAACAGAGGATATTGTGACGGTCGAGATGACATGGCTTGATGCGCCATTCCACCCGCCGCAAAGCATGATCCAGTTCGAACTGCTTTTTGCCGTAACGCTCGCGCGCATGGGCACGCGCGAACTGATCAACCCGGTCGAGGTCGAAACGACCGCACCGCCGGCCCAGGCCGGGCCCTTCGAGGACTTTCTCGGCGCACGCATGAAACCGGCCGCGCGCAACGCCGTGACCTTCTCCGCGAGCGATGCCGCCCGCCCCTTCCTGACCTCGAATGAAAGCCTGTGGGACGCATTCGAACCGGGCCTGCGTGAACGGCTCGCCGATCTGGAGGAAGGCGCAACGACCGTCAGACGGGTGAAGGCCGCCTTGCTGGAAGGTCTGCCGAGCGGGCTCGCATCGATCGAGGCGGTGGCAACCAAGCTCTCGCTGAGCAAGCGCACGCTGCAGAGACGCATCGAATCGGAAGGTTGTTCCTACCAACAGATACTGCAGGAGACGCGCGAGGCCCTGGCCTGGCACTATCTGACGACAACGGCATTGCCGTCGGCGGAGATCTCGTTTCTCCTCGGCTTCAGCGAGCCGAATTCCTTCAACCGGGCGTTCCGGATATGGACCGGCCTTACGCCGGAAGGCGCGAGACATGCCGGAAGGGTCGGAACGCCGCCGCAGCGACGCTCCGCCTGAGGGCAAGGCATCGGGCCTTGTTACCGCAGAAGCGCCGCGGCCGCCTCGGCGTCGAGGGCCGCCGGCTGGGTGCAGGTCGTCGACAGCGGCACGAAAGCGCCGGTTTCGCCCGATCTCAGGATTGCCGCCATCACGTCGACCCCATGCAGCGCGCGTTCGAGCGAACAGCGGGCGTCACGCCCCTCGATCAGCGCCATCGCCATATCCGCCAGGCCCGCCGTGCGGTAGTTTGCCCGCCCGCCCTTGTCGAGGTTCTGGTTCGCCTTGCCGAAGGGATGATCGCCGAGGTCCAGCACCTCAACGGCGCCGTCGCGTCCGGCCGCCTCCACCGTTCCACCGAAGAAGTTCGGATCGGGCACGAACAGCGAGCCTTCGGTGCCGTAAAGCTCCATGGGGGAATGGCGGTGCGCCCACACATCCCAGCTTGCCGCAAGCGAGACCGTTGCGCCGCTTTCAAACTCGAGAAGCGCGTGGATATTGGTCGGCGTCTTGACCGGGATGATCTCGCCGCGCCGCGGTTCGGAGGTGATGGTGCGGGTCTCGTTCGCCATCGAGGTCAGCGCCGCCACCTGTTTCACCGGTCCGATCAGGTTGATCAGATTGGCGATATAATAGGGTCCGAGATCGAGAACCGGGCCGCCGCCCGGCAGGAAGAAGAAGTCCGGGTTCGGATGCCACATCTCCATGCCCGGGCTCATCACATGGCAGGTGCCGGAGGTGACCCGCCCGATCCCGCCCTCATCGATATATTTACGGGCGCGCTGATGGGCGCCGCCCAGGAACGTATCCGGCGCGCAGCCGACGGCAAGGCCCTTTTCCGCCGCGAGGCGTCCGAGTTCCTTGCCCTCGTCGACGGAAATCACGAGCGGCTTTTCCGAATAGACATGCTTGCCGGCTTCGAGCGCGCGCCGCGACATGTCGTAATGCGCCGCCGGAATGGTGAGGTTGACGATGACGTCGATCTCGTCATTGGCGAAGAGATCGTCCACGCCTTGCGCCGTGACGCCGTACTCCTCCGCCCGCGCCGCGGCCGCGGCCGCGTTGATGTCGGCGCAGGCCAGCACCCTGATGCCCTTGAACATCGGCGCGAGCGAAAAATAGGTCGCGGAAATATTGCCGCATCCGAGGATGCCGACACCCAGTTCCTTGGTCATGTTTGCCTCGTTCAGAAGGTCTGGAAGGACGCGATCGAACGTTCGATCAGACGATCGACGTCGTTCGGATTGTCATGCTCGACGATGTAATGCCTGATCGGCATGGACTTCAGCACCTTCATCAGCCCCTTCCAGTCAACCGTGCCGTAACCGACATCGGCCCAGCCATCCTCGTCCTCGTTCTCGCCGGCTTCCGCAATATCCTTCACATGGACGGCGGTGATGCGCTCCTTGAACAGCTCGATCCAGAAATAGGGATCGGCATCGCCGCGGATCACCCAGGCGATATCGGCCTCCCAGGCAAGCGACGGGCCGCCTGCCATGAGGTGCCGCATCGGCGCCGTGCCGTCCGGCAGAAGCGCGAACTCGAAATCGTGGTTGTGCCAGCCGAAGACGAGGCCGGCGTCACGGAAGGGTTTTCCGGCCGCCTCCAGCCGCGCGCCGAACTCCTTCCATCCCTTCGCCGTGTCGGGCCGCTGGTCGGGCAGGAGAAAGGGGCAGAACACGCTGTCCATCTTCAGCCTGGAGGCGATCTCCAGAACGCGGTCCGGGTCCTCCTCCAGCATGGCCAGACCGAAATGGCCGGTCGGCATCGACAGGCCGATTGCCTCGAGGTCGGCGGCCAACCGGTCGAGGCCGGCCTCGTCGAGATCGTCATAAAGCGCGCCGTAGCCCTCGACCTCGCCATAACCCGCGGCCGCAAGCTTGCGGAACACGCCGGAAAAGGGCTGATAATTGCGCGCGCTGTACAGTTGAAATCCGAGTTTCGTCATCTCATCCTCCCGGCAGTTGCGTGCTGCCGAACTCCGCATTGAGACCGGCGCGGGCATGCGCCGGCAAAGGTGTTTCCGTCCCGCAATTCTATCGCGTTTGCCAGAAAGGGAAAGCCGGGACTTTCCAATTGCATCACAGCCTAAGCTCCGTTTCCGCGTCGAACAGGGATGCCAGTTCCATGGCGAAGGCGAGCCTGATTTGCTGCCCCGGCTTGTAGCGCTTGTTGCCGCCGACGCGCACGGTGAACAGATGGCCGGCATGTTTCAGCCACAGGAGATTGTCCGCGCCCATCGGCTCCTCGAGATCGACCACGGCCTCATGCACCTCCTGGCCGGCCTGGATCTCGTCATCGACCATCACATGCTCGGGCCTGACGCCGAGCGTGACCTTGCCCGACGACGGCAGAGGGCCGTTGCCGTCATAACCCTCGAGGGCAAAGTCGACGCCGTTGGACCGGAAGATCGTCTTCCCGTCCTTTTCCGCCAGTTCCCCGCCAAGGAAGTTCATCGAGGGCGAGCCGATGAAGCCTGCGACGTAACGGTTGACCGGGCGGTTGTAGATCGTCGTCGGCTCGTCGAGCTGCTGGATGACGCCGCCGCGCATGATCGCGATCCGGTCGGCAAGCGTCATCGCCTCGATCTGGTCGTGGGTCACGTAAACCATCGTATTTTCCAGCGACTGATGCAGGCGCTTGATCTCGACGCGCAACTCCGACCTCAGCTTTGCGTCGAGATTGGACAGAGGCTCGTCGAACAGGAAGACATCGACATCGCGCACAAGCGCGCGGCCGATGGCGACGCGCTGGCGCTGGCCGCCCGAAAGCTCGGCGGGCTTGCGCTTCAGAAGCGGTTCGATCTGCAGAATTTCGGAGGCCCGCTTGACGCGTTTTTCGATCTCAGCCTTGGAGACCTTGGCAACCTGCAGTCCGAAGGACAGGTTCTTCTCCACCGTCATCTGCGGATAGAGCGCATAGGACTGGAACACCATGCCGATGCCGCGATCCTTCGGTTCGAGCCAGGTCACGTTCCTGTCCTTGATGAAAATCTGCCCGGCGGTAACGTCCAGAAGCCCGGCGATGCAGTTCAGAAGCGTCGACTTGCCGCACCCCGACGAACCGAGAAGCACCAGGAACTCGCCGTCCTTGATGTCGAGATCGAGATTCTTCAGCACGTCGACGGCGCCGAAGGAGAGCGAGAGATCCTTGATTGAAACACTCGTAGTCATCATTCACCCTTTCACCGCGCCGGCGGCGATGCCGCGCACGAACAGCGGTCCGGAAACGAAATAGACGGCCAGCGGGACGAGGCCGGTCAGAAGCGTTGCCGCCATGTTGACGTTGTATTCCTTGACCCCCTGCACCGCATTGACGATGTTGTTGAGCTGCACCGTCATCGGATAGTTCTGCTGGCCGGCGAAGATCACGCCGAAGAGGAAGTCGTTCCAGATGCCGGTCGTCTGGATGATCATGCCGACGACGAAGATCGGCAGCGACATCGGCAGCATGATGCGGAAGAAGATCTGCCAGAAGCCGGCGCCGTCGACGCGCGCCGCCTTGAACAGCTCCTCCGGCAACGAGGCGAAATAGTTGCGGAACAGGAGCGTCAGGATCGGCATGCCGAAAATGGTATGGACCAGCACGATGCCCGGAAGCGTCGAGAACATGTGCAGTTCCCGAAGGATGATCACCAGCGGATAAAGCATCACCTGGTAGGGAATGAAAGCGCCGAAGAGCAGCACCGTGAAGAAGAATTCCGAGCCCTTGAAGCGCCAGTTCGCCAGCGCATAGCCGTTGACCGAGGCGACCGCGATCGAGACGATGATACCCGGAACGGTGATCTTGACCGAATTCCAGAAGCCGACGCGGATGCCTTCGCAGTAGAGCCCGGTGCAGGCCTGGCTCCACGCCTTGACCCAGGGTTCGAAGGTGATTTCGACGGGCGGCGCGAAGATATTGCCCATGCGGATTTCCGGCATGCCCTTCAGCGAGGTCACCACCATCACATAGAGCGGAATGAGATAATAGACCGCGGCGACGAACAGGATGGAATAGAGAATGATCCGCGACGGCGCGAAGCGGCGCCTGGGGCGCGGCCCCGACGGTTCATTGGAAGCAACTGCACTCATCATCCCCTCCTCATTTCTTCTTGTCTCTGAATTCCATCAGCGCCCAGGGCACGAGGATGATAAAGACGGTGACCAGCATCACGGTCGAGGCGGCGAGCCCCTGGCCGATATTGCCGCGCTGGAACATCAGGTCGTAGACATATTTGGCCGGCACTTCGGAGGCAAAGCCAGGTCCCCCCTGCGTCATCGCCACGACGAGGTCGTAGACGCGGACAATGCCCGAGGCGACGATGACGAGCGTCGTCACGAACACGCCGCGCATCATCGGAATGACGATGAAGAGATAGGTCCGCCAGGCGGGGATGCCGTCGACCTTGGCCGCCTTCCAGATTTCGCCATCGATGCCGCGCAGGCCCGCCAGCATCAGCACCATGACAAGCCCCGTTCCCTGCCAGAGCCCCGCGATCACCAGCGCATAGATGACCGTGCTCTTGTTGCCGAGCATGGCGAAATCGCCCCCGGGCAGGCCGAGGTCGTCCAGAAATTTCGGCACGCCGAGGCCTGGATCGAGGATCCATTGCCAGACGAGGCCGGTGACGATGAAGGAGAGTGCGAAGGGATAGAGAAAGATCGTGCGGAAGGTGTTCTCGAAGCGGATTTTCTGGTCGAGCAGCGTCGCTAGAAGAAAGCCGACGACAAAGGAAAAGACGAGGCTCAAGCCTCCGTAGATCAGGAGGTTGACGATCGCCACATTCCAGCGGGTCGTGTCGAACAGGCGGTCATACTGGGAAAAGCCGACGAAATTCTCGCTCGGCAGAAGCCGCGAGTCGGTGAATGAATAGATAACCGTCCAGGCGGTGCAGCCGATGAAGATGACCACGGCGGTCAGCATCATCGGGATTGCCGCGATCTTGGCGTTCAGATTCTTGAACAGACCGAACGGACGGCGAGCAACAGCAGCCATTGCAGCTCCCCTCTCAGATTGGCATGGATCCGGAAGGAAAAGGGGCAAGCCGCGTCAGAGCCGGGCCAGCCCCTTGTCCCTTTCGGCCGAGGCTTACATGGCCTGTTCGATGATCGACTGCTGCTGTTCGAGCGCCTCGTCGACCGTCATGTCGGAGGAGAAGAACTCCAGCGCAAGGTCCGTGATCTGGCCCTGCGTATCGGAATCGAGCAATTGCTCGGTCGACGGCAGGACGTTGTCCGGATTGGCGAGGATTTCGAGACCCTTCTTCATGCAGGCATTGGCGGCTTCGAGATCGACATCGCCGCGCACCGGAAGCGAGCCCTTGACGAGGTTGAACTCGACCTGGGTTTCCGGCGAAACCAGCATGGAGGCCAGCTCGAGCTGGGCCGCCGTGATCTCTTCGTCGTTCGTCTTGGGGAAATAGAAGGCATCGCCGCCCGTATCGAGCACCGGATTGTTGCCGAGTCCGGGAAGGCAATCATAATCGACGCCGGCCTCCTGGCCCGCCTGGGCGAATTCGCCCTGCGCCCAGTCGCCCATGATCTGCGCGGCCGCGTCGCCCTGGATCACCATATTGGTGGCGACGTTCCAGTCGCGACCGGAATAGGCGTCATCAACCATGTCGCGCGCCTGTGCAAAGGCTTCCCAGATGGCGCGGTTCTCGTCGCTCATCACGGCATCCGGATCCTTGTCGCCGTTGACGGCGAGATAATTGTCGACGCCGCCGATGGCGACCTGCATCACGTTGCGGATGCCGTCGACCTGCCAGGGCTGGCCCGTGGCGAGCGGAATGACGCCGGCTTCCTGCAGCGCCGGCGCCGCATCGACCAGTTCCTGCCAGTTGGTCGGCACCGGAATGCCGTTGTCCTCGAACACGTGGCGGTTCAGCCACATCCACTGCCAAGAATGGATGTTGATCGGCACGCAATAGATGCGGCCGTCATATTCGCACGCCTCAAGCAGCTTGGCGGGGCGGATCTTCTCGCGCCAGTTTTCCTTCTCGGCGAGATCCGTCAGGTCCAGCATCAGGCCGGCCTTGATCAGTTCCTCGGCGTCGCGGCCGGTGTTCATCTGGGTCGCGCCCATGGGATTGCCGCCGAGAATGCGGCTGATGATGATCGGGTTGGCGGTCGAACCGGAACCGGCGATGGCGCTGTCCACCCAGTTGTTTCCGGTTTCGTTGAAATTGTCAGCCAGCACCTTCACGGCCGCAGCCTCGCCGCCCGATGTCCACCAGTGGGTCACCTCAAGGTCGGTCGCGCTGGCTGCGACAGGCATGGCTACGCCGGCCGCCAGAGCGGCGGTGAGAATTGCATGTTTCATACTGTCCTCCCAACTGAAACGTTGCCGGAAAAAGGTATGCGAAAGCCAAATAGGGCGCAACCTTTTTGTTCCGATTTTTGTCGAACTACTACTTTCGACCTAAGGCGCAGACCGAATATACTTCGATTTTTTGCATTGCAATTTCTCAATAAAGTCTTGTATTAACTGTATTAATATGGATTTCTTCGCAACGTCCGTCAAGCTTGTTAGCATCCGCAACATCCTGGCAACCGACAGTTCCACGCACATGCGCCACGGCCTTAAATAGTCTGCCTAACACGCGACAGCTATTTTTCTGTATCGTTACAGCAATTCTCGCGCTAGACTGCGGACAACCGGCAGGCGCCAAGCAGGGCCGGCTTGACCGGCGCTACGGAGGGGCATCGGGAGGGAGGCTCCGCCAGCTCCGGATGTGCGACGGGCGAGGACGCTCAAGAACGACAAGAATGCGCGCAGGATTGGCGTTGCCAGCGAGAATCAGCGTATCGTTGCATTTCAGGCCGGATCCGGCCTGTTGTCCGATACGCTCCATCAGCAGGGAGGAGACGGGCCGCAGGGCCCGTGCGATCGCGCGGCACGCGCGACGCGGGAGATGAAAGACGTCGATGAAGCCCACGACCGGAAGATCGCGCGAGACAAGCAATGCGCGCCCGACACTGAAGACCATTGCCTATATGACCGGACTCGGCGTGACGACCGTCTCCCGCGCGCTTAAGGACGCGCCGGATATCGCCGAGCACACCAAGGAGCGCGTTCGCCTCGTCGCCAAGCAGCTCGGCTACATGCCGAACCGCGCCGGCGTCAGGCTTCGCACCGGCAAGACCAATGTAATCGCGCTCGTCCTCAGCATGGAGGAAGAGATCATGGGCATGTCCGGCCAGATGATATTCGGCATATCGGACGTCCTTTCGGACACGCCCTATCATCTGGTGCTGATGCCGCAGCCGATCCATCACGATCCGATGGCGCCGATCCGCTACATTCTCGACACCGGTTCCGCCGATGGCGTGATCATCTCGCGCATCGCCCCGGAGGACCCGCGCATCGCCCTGATGCGCGAGCGCGGCATGCCCTTTGCCGCGCACGGACGCACGGAGAGCGACCATGACTACCCCTTCCACGACTTCGACAACGACGCCTATGCGATGGACGCTGTGGAAAGGCTTGCGGAGCGCGGACGCCGTCGTATCGTCTGCCTGCAGCCGCCGAGCCACCTCACCTATTATCGCTATTTCCGCGCCGGCTTCGAGCGCGGCCTCAGCCGCTTCGGCCTGCAGGAGACGCCGCTGACCTCCGTCAGCACCGATTCATCGCTGTCGGAAATCCGCAATGGTGTGCTGGCGGCCCTGTCTTCATCAACGCCGCCGGACGGCGTCATTGCCTGTTCCGGCAGCAGCGCCGTCCCGATCATGGCCGCACTCAGGACGCGCGGCCTGAGGCTTGGGGAGGATGTCGATCTCGTCGCCAAGCAGCCGGCGGACTTTCTCAACTGGATCAGCCCGGAGATCATCGCCATGAGCGAGGATTTCAGCCAGGCCGGCCGGGAGCTCGCCCGCGCCGTGCTTGCCCGGATCGAGAACCGGTCATCGCCGCCGCGACAGAGCATCAGCAAGCCGGACTGGTCCAACGCGCCGCTGTTGAAGACGGCGCAATCGCGCTGAAAAAGCCGCGGGAAGCGGAGCGGAGCCTGCGGACCTCAGCGGTCCGCGCGCACCGCGACAGGCGCAGGACGGGTGACGACGAAAGCGGCGCAACTCAACAGCACCAGGCCGACGGCAAGCTGCAGCCAGAGGAAAGCCGAGGCGAAATAGAGCACGGACAGAAAGCTCACCCCCATCGCCGTTACCGCCAGGATCTTGGCGGGGGTGGCGATAGCGCCTTCGTGGCGCCACTGGCGAAGATGGGCGCCGTAGCGGGGATGGTTCATCAGCCGGGCTTCAAGCTCCGGCGAGGATCGCGCAAAGGCCGCGGCGGCAACGATCAGGAACGGCACCGTCGGCATGATCGGCAAAAACACGCCGATGACGCCCAGCGCAACCATGATCCAGCCGATGACGAGTAGAACCCTGCGTTTCAATGTCCTGTCTCCTGCAAAGCCGGTTCTTCCATAAATGCAAATCGCGCTTCAGTCCAGCAACAGCACATATGGGTTCGAAAACGGGCTATTTTTAGAACATTTTCAGGAAAAGTGGATACCGGTTCGCCGTCCGCAAACGCGCACGAACAGACAGAAAGCGCTTTGGCGATCCGGAGAAAAGCGGAGGCGCTCGAGGCTTCTCAGGGAAGCGGCGCTTCGACGCCGCGCTGCTCCTCGGCGCCGCGGATCACCGATTCGATCAGCCTGTCCCAGTCGCTCGGCTCTTGGGGCTGCGCACCGGTCCGGGAAGGTCCGCCGCCCTCGGCGGGCGTCGGAACAGGAATTGCGGACTGGCCGCCGGCAGCGGCGTCTTCAGCCTCGCGCCGGCGGCGTTCCTCCTCCTCGCGGCGCAGGCGCTCGGCCTCCTCGCGCTGGCGGCGCTCCAGCGCCCGCTGTTCGGAGCGGAACTCATAAAGCGTCGCCTCGCGCCGGAGTCGCTGCTTTTCCAGGATATCGGCCTGCAGCCGCTCCACGCGCGCGCGTTCGCGCTCGACCGCTCTGAGAGCGAGGAAGTTGTTCACCTCCGTCAGATCGAGGCTGCGAACCGGATCGGAGAGCGCCCCGTTGAACCCGATTGTGAAGCCGGCGCTTGCCCCCTCCTCGCTCGCTTCGCCGAGTTTCAGCGCCACATCGACCGAGGCTTCCAGATCGCGTTCGGCAAGGTCGGTGCGCAGCGCGCCGTAGACCCGCGCTTCCGGCAGGTCGACGAAGACATTGCGGGCCTGAAGCACGCCGTCGGTGATGCTGAAGGGAATGGCGATGTCGCCCGCGGCAAAGCTGCCGTCGCCGAAGATCAGCGACCGCATTTCATCCTCGATCGCCGCATTGGTAACCTCGGTGCCCTGCGAATCGGCCCAGGCGAGCAGCGGATCGGTGACGGCGAGATCCAGCCCCGCAATGACGGGCGATTTCAGCGTCAGCATGCCGGAACCGCTTGCATCAGCCATCAACCCGGCCGCCGTGTCGGCCGTCGTTTCGACCACCAGGCCGAGATCAAACCGACCGCTGGCAACCGGCCTATCGCCAGCCTTCCACAACGTGTCCGGCAAGGCGGCATCGGCAAGGTTGATCTGCGCCTGGAAATAACCGTCGCCGCCCGAATTGCCGAGTTGCAGATCGCCGGAAAGCGTTCCGTCGAAGAGCCGTCCGGCAAGGCGCGTCACCGTCAGGCCGCCGCCGCGAAAGCCCACCGTGCCGCTCATGCCGGTCACCGGTTCCGGCAGGCCGGCGTCAAAGGCCGCGGCCTGAACGTCGATATCGGCCTCGGCCGTGCCGAAATAGGCGGTCCCGAAGGGCGTATCCGGCAGCCCCTCCGGCCCCAGGACGAAATTCGGGCCGAACACCGCTTCCATCAGCCAGGCAAGGTCGAGACGATCGAGGGAAAGCGCCCCGTCAAGCCGGACGACGGGTTCGCCGCGCCTGAGCGCCAGACGGCCCGTCACGCCATTGCCATCGAGATCGCCCTCGATGGCGGAGAGCGCGAACTGCTCCGGGGTGACGTCGAGGCTCGCCTTGACCGACAGAGGCATGCCGAAGGCGGTCCCCGGCACGGCAAGGGCATTCATGGCAAGATAGGGCTCCAGATCGGGGCTTGCGAGCGAGAGGGAATAGCGGCCGGCCAGGAAATCACCGGCTTCAAGGCTCGCCTCGCCCGAGGCGGTAAACCGGGTCTCGCCGCTTGCTGCCCTGAGGCCGACGGCGACCGGCCCCTCCCCCCCAGATCGTTCGATCGAAAGCGAAAGCTGCGCGCCGGCAGGCGCCGGAATGGGCAGTGGCGCAAGACCGGCCTGGCCGAAGACGATCGCCGTATCCGGGTTGGAAAGCTGCACCTGACCGCTCACCCCGCCCGGTCCCAGAACGGAGTCGCGCCGCCATGAACCGGAGATGCGGCTGCCATTGGCGCTGCCCGAAAAGACCGCGGAAACGGCCGTGCCATCCTGTCCGAAGGCGAGATCGGCCTCGGCTTCTGCGTTCCGGTACCAGGCGGCGTTTTCCGCCAGCATGGACAGGAACGGATGCGCGCCGAACCGCTTCTGGAGCGTGGCGACGAAGCCGGAGAGATCCTCTGCGGAAAATGTCAAACGCCCGGAGCCTGACGGCAGGTCGCGATCCGTCCGGGCCTGCCCGGAAAGCGTGATCGCCGCGCCCGCAAGGTCGCCGATCTCCAGATGATCAACGGAAAGCGCGCCGGACTGGTAAACGAACGCCGTGTCGACAAGCGCTGCGTTCAGATCGAAGGCATTGACCGCACCGGCCCTCAGCGATGCGCGAATGCGGTGGCGGCTCAGGCCGCTGTCGATATTCTCGCCGACCATCAGTCCCGCCAGCGCCCGCAAAGCATTGAAATCGATGACATTGCCGGAAAGATCAAGATCGAGTTCAGGCGTCGCCGCACCACTCGACCGGCGCGACATCGCGCCATCGAGCACGGCGTCGCCGGCAACGATCTGCAGGTTCTCGAAGATCTGGCTTCCGTCCGCCAGATCGACATCGGCCGAGAAGCCCGCCCGGTCCAGCGCCCGGATTTCCGGGCTGACGCTGCCGGTCAGCCATTGCGAAAGGCCCGAGGGCTGACGCGAGGCGACGAGCAGCGAACCGGTGAACGACGCCGCCTCCCCGAGCGAAAGCCGGCCCGCGGCCTCCACCTGGGTGCGGCCCGGCAGTTCGGCCGAACCGTCCTCGATCCGCCAGCCGTCGCCGTCCGGCGCCGCGTCGAGAACGATCGAGCGGATCGTGGTGTCGCCGGAAACCAGCGCCGGCAAACGGAAGGTCACCGTGCCCGGCAATTGCGGGATCGGCACCTGCTGCAGGAACCCGACCAGCATGTCGAGCCGCTCGCGCGCGTTCGGCGTCGCCACCCTGCCCTTCTTCAGATTGGTGTCGTAGTCGGAAAGCCGCTCGACATTGAACTGCTGGCCGTCCGCCGTCAGAAGGAAGCTGCCGCCCGGGCGCGTATCGAAATTGGCCTCGCCCGAAATCACATAGGGATCGACGCGCGTGCCGATCTCAAGCCGGTATTCGGAGATGGAGATCGATTCATTGGTGAGTTCGAACTGGCCGCTGGCGCGCGGCGGCGGCACATCCTCCGCGTCCTCCTGGGTGACGGCGAGGCGGAAACCGCCGGCATAGACCGGCTTTCCGTCCTCAAGCGCGACATCGCCCTCAAGCGCTGCCGAAACCGGCCATTCGGCAGGATCGGCCGAAAGCCTCAAACGCATCGTTGCCGTTTCCGGATCGGGCCGGCCGGTGAGGATGGTGAAGGCGCCTGCATGCCCGTCAAGCACGGCATTGCCCTCCATCCGCCACGGGCCCTCGATCGCGTTGGCCGAGAGCATGGCGTCAATATCGGACACCGTGCGCAGCCGGTCGCCGGCATGATCGGCCAGGCGGATTTCGCCGTCTCTGATTTCCACGTCCTCGAACACCACCCGCCGGGCAGAGAGCGGAGCACTGCCGGTCGCCGTCCATGACAGCGCTCCGGCCTCGTCAAGCGTCAGGTTGAGGACCGGATGCTCCAGCAGCATCTTGAAGATGCGGATTTCGCCGCTGAGGAAAGGCGCGAGCTCCGCATCCATGGAAAAGGCATCGGCCGTTGCCAGCGGCGCGCCCGAAGCATCGCGCCCGACCCTGACGTCATGCATGGTGATTGCGGGAAACGGCAGAACCCGGACATCGACATCGCCGACCACCTCGACCTTCTTGCCAAGCGCCCGGCTGGCCTGAACCTCGAATTCCTGGCGGAAGCTGCTCCAGTCGACGAAATAGGGAACGACCAGCGCCGCAGACAGCAGAAGAACCAGCAGAGCCCCGATGAAAACAAGTATTCGTCCCAGCAATCTCGCGGTTCCCTTACGTCATTCGCCCGGCCAGCCCCGGCGCGGTCGGGCGGAGGCCCGCGGCGCCGATACCGCTCTCAATCTCAGACGGCCCGTCTCACCCGGCACCTCGTTGCTGCGAACCTATCACGTTGCGCAAATGCAGGCCAGTTCGGCTTCCCGCACAAAGACAGTTTTGGCGTGTTTCTCCCTTCAGAAAATCTTGCCCGGGTTGAAGATATTGTCCGGATCGAGCGCCTCCTTGATCGCGCGCATGGCCGCAACCGCCGTGCCGATCTCGTCAGCGACGACCCTCTTCTTGCCCTGGCCGACGCCGTGCTCGCCCGTCGCCGTCCCGCCCATGGCGATGGCCCGTTCGGCAAGCCGCGTGGTGAAGGCCTCGACGCGGGCGATCTCTTCCGGATTGTTCTTGTCGAACAGGACGAGGAGATGAAAATTGCCGTCGCCCGCATGGCCGACGACCGGCGCCAGAATGCCTTCGCGCTTCACGTCCTCCTGGGTTTCGCGCACGCAATCGGCAAGCCGCGAGATCGGCACGCAGACATCCGTCGACAAACCGTCGAGCTCGGGGGCAAGCGCCCGGCCGGCCCAATAGGCGCTGTGACGGGCCTTCCACAGTTTCGTGCGCTCCTCGGCATTGGCGGTCCAGACGAATTCGGAGCCGCTGCATTCGGACGCAATCTCGGCGAACTGCGCCGACTGCATGGCGACCGCCTCCTCGCTGCCGTGGAATTCCAGAAGAAGCAGCGGGGTTTCGGGAAAGTCGAGCCCGGAATAGGCGTTGCAGGCCTTGACCTGAAGCGCGTCGAGAAGCTCGATGCGGGCAACCGGAATGCCCATCTGGATCGTCATGATCACCGCATTGCAGGCCTCTTCCAGCGTCTCGAAGGAGGAAACCCCGCCGGCGATCTTCTCCGGGATGCCGGCAAGCTTCAGCGTGATCGAGGTGATGATGCCGAGCGTGCCTTCCGCGCCGACGAAAAGCCGCGTGAGGTCATAGCCGGCGGACGATTTGCGCGCGCGCCGCCCGGTGGTGATTTCCTCGCCGTCGGCGGTCACCACGGTCAGCGCCAGCACCACGTCCTTCATCGTGCCGTAGCGCACCGCATTGGTGCCGGAAGCGCGCGTTGACGCCATGCCGCCGAGCGAGGCGTTGGCGCCCGGATCGATCGGGAAGAACAGGCCGGTATCACGCAGATAGTCGTTCAACTCCTCGCGGGTGACGCCCGGCTCGACGCGACAGTCAAGATCTTCCGCATTGACCTCGAGCACACGGTTCATGCGCGACAGATCGATGCAAATGCCGCCTTCGGGCGCATTCACCTGGCCCTCGAGCGAAGAGCCCGTGCCGAAGGGAATGACAGGCACCTTGTATTCCGCGCAAAGCTTCACCGCCGCCTTCACATCCTCGGAACTCTCGGCAAAGAACACCGCGTCCGGCAGCTGCGGCGGCAGGTAGGTCGTGGTATGGGCATGCTGGGCGCGGAAGGCCTCGCCCGTCTGCACCTTGTCGCCGAAACGCTCCCTGAGCAGCGCGATCGCCTCATGCGCCGCTTGCGGGTCGCGCGGGCGCGTCTGAACGTCTTCAATTGCCAAAACTTGCACTCCGAACCTGTTTTGCCGTAGCCTCCGAAGGCCCGGCCGTCTCAGCGTTTTATGCGAGGATCGCCGCCTGCGTCCAGTGCCGGCCGGCATTGCAGATCTCAACTTACGGCTTTCGCGATGAATGATCTTCAGGATGTGATAGCGAAACTCACCGGCGCCCGACGCGTCACGCTCTCCCGCTTCGCCTCGGGCGACCTTTCGGCGTTGATGCTCGCGGAAACGGAGGACGGCAGGCAATTCGTCGTCAAGGGCGGCCCGGCGCCCGCCGTCGAGGGCGAGATGCTGCGCCTGATCGCCGCGACAGGCGCGCCGGCGCCGGAGGTGGTCGCCGCCAACGAGCGCGTTCTGATCATCACCAGGGTCGAGGGACGAAGCGGCTTTGCCGGCGCCCAGGCCGACCTCGGCCGATCGCTTTCAAAGCTTCACGCGGCAACGGGCGAGCAATACGGCTTTGATCACGACTATGCCTTCGGCACGGTCGCAATCGAAAACGACCGGACCGCCTCCTGGGTCGCTTTCTGGCGCGACCGCAGGCTGTTGAACAATATCGGTCACATTCCCGCCGACCTCGCCCGGCGGGTCGAGCGACTTGCCGGCAATCTCGCCGCTCATCTGCCGGACGCGCCGCCCGCCGCCCTTCTTCACGGCGACTTGTGGTCGGGCAATGTCATGGCCTCATCCGGGCGCGTCACGGCCTTCATCGACCCGGCCTGCTATTATGGCCATGCCGAAGTCGACCTCGCCATGCTCAACCTGTTCGGCAGTCTCGATCAGGGCTTCTACGCCTCTTATCCCCGACTTGAGCCGGGCTATCTCGAGCGGCAGGCGATCTACAGTCTCTGGCCGGCGCTCGTGCATCTTCGCCTTTTTGGCGGCGGCTACCGTTCGATGGTAGAAGGCTTTCTGTCCCGCGCCGGCCATTGAGGCGGCTGTTGCCGCAACGGTAGCCACGCGGAGATTTCGGTTTATGCTAGTGACAGTTTTTTGAAATCGTCTGATTCCATTGCAGAGTTCATCTTGACCCGTCTTACCAGGACCGCCATCAATCCCGACAGGCACTGTGTTTTCGCGCCGACCGCGTTTCAGCCTTTGCCCTTCCGGGGCCCGTCGAAGGCGGCGAAGACGCCAATCAATGCCGGATGCGGCACGACGCATATCAGGACATGTGAATGACAAGAACGCTGAAAGTCGCGGTTGTCGGGCTCGGCATCGGCCGCAACCACATTCAAAACGGCTACCGTACCAATACCGACCGTTTCGAGGTCGCGGCACTCTGTGATCTCGACGAGGCGCTGCTGAAGGCAAACGGCGCGGAATTCGGCATCGAGCGGCTTGTGACGGACTATCTCGAGATCGTCGGCATGGACGACATCGACGTGGTCGACATCTGCACCCCGCCGGCAACCCACAAGACGATGATCGTCGCCGCCCTGCAGGCCGGCAAGCACGTCATCTGCGAGAAGCCGCTTGTCGGATCGCTTGCCGACATCGACGAACTGCTCGACGCCGAATCGCGCTCCTCCGGCCATGTGATGCCGATCATGCAGTATCGCTACAATGATGGCGCCCAGAAGGCGCGTCACATCATCGCCTCGGGGCTTGCCGGCAAGCCGCTGGTTGCGACCTGCGAGGTGCACTGGCTGCGCGGCCCGGACTATTATGAAAAGGACTGGCGCAGGAGCTGGAGCGGCGCGCTCGGCGGCATTTTGATGAACCATGCCATCCATGCCAATGACCTGATGTTCTATCTGCTCGGCCCGGTGCGATCGCTGTTTGCGCGCACGGCGACGCGGGTGAACCGGGTCGAGGTCGAGGACTGCGCCAGCATCAGCGTCGAGCTTGAATGCGGCGCGCTGGCCACGACATCGGCCACGCTCGGCTCGGTGGAGCCCCTGAGCCGCATGCGGCTCTGCTTCGAGAATGTGACCATCGAGACCGATAGCCGCCCGGATTTCACGGCCGACAAGGCGCCCTGGCGTTTCGTGCCCGCCAACGCGGCGATCGGCAGCAAGATCGACGAGGCGCTCGCCGGTTTCACGCCGCCGCCCTCCGGCTTTGCCGGTCAGATGCAGGATTTCCACAAGGCGATCTGCGAGAAGACGCCATTGCCGCTGACCCTCGGCGATGCGCGCCAAAGCCTCGACTTCGCGACAGCCGCCTACTGGTCGGCCAAGACCTATAGCGCGGTGGCCCTGCCCATTCTTTCGGACCATCCCTTTTACAACGGCTGGCAGAACGCCTTCTGACGCAAAGCGCCCGGGCGTTTGATGCCCGGGCGACTTGAAAGAACGGATTCCGGAAAGCTCAGTAGGAGGCGGCGTTGTCGATCGACTGGCCGGCATCCTGGGTGGCATCAATCGCGTTGGCGGTATCCTGACCCATGCCCTCGATCGTGTTCCCGCAGGAAGCGACGAGAGCGCTCATGGCGAACAGGGTGAAGGCAGCGATGATTTTTCCCTTGAACATTTGCATCTCCTGAATTTGCGTCGGGTTGCCTGTTCAACGTTCCGGAAGTCCCCGGGTTCCATGGCTGATGCGTCATTTTCGGCGGAGCGAACATATCCACAGGCCGCCTGCCGGTTTTCCACAGTCGCTCCCCGGCTTTTGCACAAGCCGGGCGTGGCTTTGTCGCGCGCTGTGACGCGCCCCTCT
>NZ_CFHTCS010000013.1:0-30471 GCF_984369615.1 Martelella sp.
GGGATCGAACCGCTGACCTCCTGCATGCCATGCAGGCGCTCTCCCAGCTGAGCTATAGCCCCATTCTCCAGACCGCCTGAGCGGTTCGAAGCGACGTTGTTCGCGTCGGGTGGCGGCTTATTACTGTCGATTTTCGACGGATGCAAGCCTTAAAAAACATTGTCTGAAAAAAACTTGAACCGTCTCCCGCGCAGACACGCGGAGCCGCGTCGAACCGCATGCCTGACGAAAACCGAAGATATTTCAAGCTTCGGGCCAACGCCTGTTGCGGCCGGGCAAAATAAGCCCATAGAGAAAAACCGCCGGTTCTTTCGAACCTGCGGTTTCAAATGTCAGTCGCGACGACGCTATCGACAGAGAGGATCAGTTGTCGTCGTCATCGTCCGAAACGCCGATGATGTCGGAGACATCGTCATCATCGTCATCATCAGCCTCGAGGAATGTGTCGTCGTCATCGACGTCCACGTCATCGTCGTCGTCGCCGTCCACATTGGGAATGTTGTCGGAAGGGCTGTCATCGTCGGATGCCGCGATCGTGCCCATTTCGCCGTCGCTGTTTTCCGCGTCGACTTCCGCAACCTCGTTTTCCTCTTCCTCGCTTTCGACAACGGCGATGGAAGCCTCATCCTCAAAATAGCTCAGCGGCCAGGAATTGCCCGAATAGGGCGAAACCACCGGATCCTTGTTGAGGTCGTAGAATTTCTTGCCCGTGTCCGGGCATGTTCTTTTCGTGCCAAGTTCCGCTTTCGCCACGTTCAAACCCTCTCATGTTGCGGTTGAAGGCTGGCTTTCGCCGATCGAAATGCGCAGATCTTTGCGCTTCGTCTTCAGGCGGTCCCCTTATCGTCATGCCGCGCGTCTGTCAAAGACTAAGTTCAAGGAACTTCGCATTCCCGGAAATGCCTGCCCTGCCGGTCTTGCGGGGAGCGGCGGCGAGAAACATTCTCGCCGTTAACCATTTTTAAAAACCCTTCCTTAAGGTCCGGCGCGTAGATCATGCCCCATGTCTATTTCGCGCTTGAAGATTGTCTTAGCAGTGCTCTGCCTGGCCGTTCTGGCGGGTTGCTCGACGACCGTCAGCAATGTCGGCAACAGCTGCGCGATATTCGCGCAGAAGAACGGAATATTCGAGAACTGGCGTCGCGATGCGGAAAGGGCTTCGCGCGACTACGGCGTTCCCGTCTCCGTGCTGATGGCGACGATCTATGTCGAGTCCTCCTTCGACAGTCATGCCCGTCCGCCGCGCAAGAAAATCCTCGGCTTCATTCCAGGTCCCCGCGCCTCCAGCGCGCTCGGCTACTCCCAGGCGCTTGACGGCACCTGGGCGGAATACAAGGCCCGCACCGGCCAGCGCGGCGTCTCCCGAACGGATTTCGGCGATGCGATCTACTTCATCGCCTGGTATCACAGCCAGAGCCACCTTCGGAACGGCATCGCCCTCAACGACCCTTACAATCTCTACCTCGCCTATCACTCCGGCCATGCCGGCTACAGCCGCGGCGTGTGGAAAAGCCGGCCGGTGGCAAAAAGCGCCGCCGCCCGCGCCCAGAAGATGACGCAGATCTACGAGGCGCAGTTGCAACGCTGCCGCTGACGGCGCCGAACGGCCCTCTATTGCTCACCGCTCCTTGCTGTTTTCGGCGCAAAGCAGCCCGGCTGCATGGCCGGGTTGTTGCGATAGAGCAAGGTCAGGTCGCC
Source organism: Martelella sp. (assembly GCF_984369615.1). Classification (NCBI taxonomy): domain Bacteria; kingdom Pseudomonadati; phylum Pseudomonadota; class Alphaproteobacteria; order Hyphomicrobiales; family Aurantimonadaceae; genus Martelella; species Martelella sp. The sequence goes on from NZ_CFHTCS010000013.1 coordinate 1,699, forward strand.
GCCAAGTTTGGAATTGGACAAGGGCCTGAGCGGCGCGAGCTTGCGATCAAGCGCCGCATCGCTTTCCAGACTGAGATAGGCCTCAAGGAAGGCGATCGAGAATGGCTCCTGGTCGTTCAGCCCCTGCTTGACCGTCTGCGGCTTGCCGGCAATCAGCGCGACCGCGCCCGGATCGGCAATCCCCTCAAGCGCGAAGGCGACGGCCTTTTCGATCGCGGCCTGCTCGTCTTCGGTATAGGAGTAATCATTATGGCAGATCAGCGCGGCCGAAGCCGTCAGCGGGGCCAGCGCGTGAAGCTGGTAGTGGAGCGCATAGGCGCCGCGCCGCATCTCGTAGGGCATGCTGCCCTTTTCATCCACGGTCGCGAGAATGGTGCGCTGGCTGTCGAGCGCCCAGTTGATATAGTCGGGCTCCCGCAGGATCAACGCCGCTTCCGTCACGGCAAAGGCGGCCCAGAGCCTGAGGTTGCCCATCTTCGCCTTGGGCGGCGCGTCATTGCTCCAGTATTCCGTCAGGAAATCGGCATTCTTCCGCAACCAGGCCTCGATCGCCGTCTTCTCCTCGGCAAGGTCCTCGGTCTTGTCGCGCACCTGCCGGTAGGCGCTGGCAATACCGCCGACGCGTGAGGCATAGGTCATCTTGGCGTTTTCGGTCTCGAGCGCGCCGAAGGCGCCGGCATTCGCCCAGGCGGCAATGCCCGAGATGACGCAATCCGCCCTTGTCTTGGCCAGCACCGGATTGACCAGCGCGTCATTGGCGAGCCCGTCCAGCTGCCGGATGAATTCATCGGCATCCTTCAGCGCCAGGTCCACCTCCGCGTTACCCGCGGCATCGAGCTCGGAACGGTCGCTGCCGCTTTCCTCGTAACGGCTGCCATAATCGAGCGTCACGGTCGGAGCGGGAAACACGGGACAGGCCTCGCTATCGGCATCGGGCGCGGGCGGCTCGGCGGCGGCGGCAAGGATCGTAGCGGCGCCGGCGAGAAAGAGGCTGCGACGAAACCTGCGAGGGCTGGAAAATATCCGGTTCGAGAGGTGTCCAAAGCCGGACTGCTCTTGCTCGCTGCTGAATTCGGCCAAATCGGGCTCCCCTTCGGTCGATGCCAATGGTCAATGATATCTACTGTACGCGCATGATCGAGAGCAAGGTCACCGCCGTCTCGTCTCCCGCGCTTGCGGCGGCCTGCAGCCATTGCCGCGCCTTTTCCGCCGAGGGCTCCACGCCGAGGCCGAAGGCATAGGATTGCGCCAGCATCAGCATCGCCTCGGGGTCGCCGGCGGTCGCCGCGCCGGTGAGCCACTTTGTGGCCTCGTCCGGCGTCGAGCCGTCCTGCATAAGGAGCTTGGAGAGCTCGCGCATGGCGACCGGCTCTCCGGCGATTGCCGCGCCCCGATAGGCGTCCTTGAGATCGAATTTGGCCAACACATTGTCGGAGACACGCTGCGGCGCGCCCCCGAGCTTTGTCACCACGCTGTAAAGCTCGGCCGGCCCGGCATTTCTCAGCTGGTGAAGCAGCACTTCCTCGTGAAGCGCCTCGTCGTAAAACGGTCCGTCGCCGCTCGAAAACCAGTCGAGCAACCGCCAGGCCGCCGGTTCGTAACCCTGGCGGAAGGCAGCCACATAAAGATCATAAGCCTCTTTCCGGTCATCGATCGACCCGAGCGCCAGATAGATGTCGGCAAGCTTGACCTGCTGCCATGCCTGTTCCGGCGAGAGCGCCAGCGCTGCGTCAAGCGCATTGAGCGCGTCGTCCGGTCTTCCGGCATCGAGTGCGTAGCGCGCCTTGCGGGCCAGCGCGTTGAGGTCGCAGGGCATGATGGAAAGCGCGCGCTCATAGTAGAAAGCCGCCGTTTCCTCGTCCGCCGAACGCGCGGCCGCAAACAGCATCGCCTCGAAATCGCCGACGGTCGCGATCTCGGTCATCATCGCGTCGGAGGGTTGGAACTCTTTCTTGCCGGCCGCGCGATAGGCGTCGTCCAGCCGCCAGAGGCTTGAGCCCTTGACGCTGCCGCCGACCGCCTCGATCAGGGCGGTCGCCTTCTCGAGCGTCTCGTCATCGATAACTTCGTCGGCCGGCACATCGGCCAGATAGATTTCCGCAAGCGCGGTTTTGGCATAGGGGTCGCCGCCATCGGCAAGGGCCTTCAGCGCATCGAAGACAGCCGAACGGCTGGCATCGTCGGGTGCAGCCGCATGGGCCGCCTGAAGCACGGAAGCCTCGCCGCCCGCGCTGGCGGTCATCATCGCGCGCCAGTGGGCAACGATATTCTGGAACTGCGCGGGCTTGAGATCGGAGAGGATCGTCGTCAGCCGGCCCGCCGCCTGGCCGCTGCCGCCGAGCGCCGCCGCCTGCAGGCGCGCCAGGGCGTCCGCGATCTCGGGTTTTGCCAGGTCCTCGGCCTTGATATGGTCCGGCAGTTCGGGAAGATTGTCGGGATCGAGCGCCTGCCACGGCGCCCAACGGTCCGTCTCGGGACCATCCGGCGCACGACACAGAAGCGCGTTCCTGAGATCATCGATGGCTAGCGACTTGCCGTCCTCGGCCACCAGATCCTCGAACAGGGCGATCGCCTTCTGCCGGTCGGCCTCATCGCCGCGCTGAAGGTAAAGGCGGCCGAGCTGCAGCTTGCCCTCCGGGTCGTCTCGGTTTGCTGCCTCCTGAAACAGGTTTTCGCGCGCGTTTTCCTGGGCAAATACGCCGTATTCGTCCTGCAGCATTGTCCCGAGACGGGAGAAGGGCCAGCCGGGCGCATCAGGAAAGCGCGCCAGCTTCACCAGCCGTTCACGGTATTCCTGCTCGTCCTCTTCGGTGTCGATGCCCTCTCTTTCCTGCAGCCTGATCGCGGCGATGAGGCCGTCCTGGCTGCCGTCGGCTGCAAGCGCGTCATAGATGCGCATCGCCGCGACCGGGTCCTGGGTCAGCAGCCGTCCCTGTTCGTAAAGCGATCCCATGGCGAGACGCGCCGGGACGATGCCGGCCTCGTAGGCCTGGGTCAGGTATCGCATCAAAAGCGTATCGTCCTGCGCGAGCCCGTCGCCGGAAAGCTGGTAGCGGGCGGCCTTCCAGGCCGCCTCCGGGTCGCCGAGCTCGGCGGCGAAACGGTACCACTCCTCCGCCAGCGCGTGATCCTGGGCAATGACCTCGCCCGTCTCGAAGGCCCGGGCGATACGGCGCACGCGCTCGCAGATGCCGCTGTCGAGATTGCCGAGGAGCGAGGAAAAGCCGAGGGTGAAGGCGAGCTTGGGGGGCATGTCCCAGCCCGCCACGCTCTGCCCCATGGCCGTACGCTCGGCAAGGTCGAGCACGGCGTTCGGATTGCCGTTATAGGCGGCCTGGAGCTTGCGCTGCAGGCCGCGCTGCTCGTTTTGCGGCACGGCGCGGCCTTCGAGATAGAGATCGCCGAGAAAATTGACGGTCGCCGCGGAGGCTGCCGGCCCGGTTGCTTCCAGTTCGGCCACGAAACCGGTCTCGCGCAGGTCGGCGAAACGCTCGGCCTTCACATAAAGCGAGATCATGTCGAGCAGATAGGCCGTGCGGTTGTAATAGGGATCGACCTTGGCGCGGAGATTATAGGCCTTCTTGATGGTATCGAAATACTGGTTCGCGTCGATATTGCGCAGCCGCGCCAGTTCAGTGTCGAGATCGCGATATTCGATGCCCGGCGGCAGGCGCTCCCCGTCCCAGGACGACCATTGCAGCTTCAGCATATCGTCGGACTTGCGCTGCGCGCACACCTTTGCCGGCTGGATATCGGGCGGACGGAAATCGATCGCGGGCTTTTCGGCACGGGCTGTCGAGACGCCTGCGGCGAACACAGCGGCGCTCAGGAGACCGGCGACAGCGGCGCGGCGGAGCCTGCTGCAGGCTCTGTTGACATGCCTCTTCATTCTTCCGCTCCGCTCTCGCCGCAGGTCGCGCGTTCAGCCGAACAGTCGCCGGCCGCGTTGGCGGAGAGCGTCAACCAGGGCAGCGGGCCGAAACGGGCGAGGTTGGCGCCGGCCGGCACTTCCCAGACCAGGAACAGCGGCGGATGGTCCTGGAATTCCCGCGACTTCAGATAGGCGTCGATCGACTGGAACGGATAGGCATCGGCGCTTGCGCGATTGGCCACGTCAAGGCCGGTCGCCTGCTTCAGAAAGCCGTCGAAATGACTCTGGCCGCCGGCGGAAAAGCGCGACCCGACGAGAACTACAGGCGCGGGCGCCTCCGAACCCAGCACGTTGAACGGCCTGTCTGCGGCATAGGCCTCTTGGCCCGTCGTCTCGAACCGTTTCTCGCTGACCGGCGGCAGCGGCGCGCTGCAATGGGTCTGCAGCGCCGTGCGCAGGTCGGACGGGCGCGAGATCTCGTCCTGTTCGGTGGTTTTGAACGTCATCAGGTTCGCCTTGCGATAGGCCGGAAGCGCCTTGATCCCCGCCGCCACCGTCTCCGCCGCAAGCCGCGCGCCCTCCGGCGTCCACAGGGGATCGACCTTCTGAAACGGCGGCGTCGCCGGATCGGCCTTTCTGAGCGCCGACTGCAGATCAACCGCGACGACATTCGCCGCCTTCAGCCGCGACAGAGCCTGCGCATAGATCTCCTCGTTGACCGTCTCGTTGTATCCGTACACCCAAGCAGCATCCGGCACGTCATCGGGCATGGCCTGGCTCTTGCTGGGAATGGGGACATAGACAAGCACCGTGCCGCGTTGGCGCAGACGCTTGGCCAGGTCGCTGATGCTCTCGACGAGAGCGGGATCGGCGACCTGCTGCATGGCGATATCGTCGATCACCGTGAAGAAGACCCCGTTCGAGCCTTCGAGCACGGCCGGGTCGAGGCTTTCGAGACCGGTGCAGCCATAAAGCGAACCCGATGCGGCCTCAGGCAAGGACGTCTCTTCTGCCGGCTGCTGTTGCGTGGATGGCGCTTGCTCGTCTTGCGCGATCTGTTCGTCGGCGACCGGCTCCTGCGCTGCCGGCTGCTGCTGCGCGGGCGGTTGCTGCGAGGCTTGCGCGGCGGGCGCCGTCTGCCCCTCGGTCATCTGAAACGGCGGTTTCGGCGCGGCCTGGCTTGCCTCCTGCTGCGCCATTGCGCCGCCTGCCACCGCAATGGCCGCGATCAGACCTGCCATCGTCAAACCGGCCCTATTCATCGTCGTCCTCCGCTTTGGCCGTCCCCGGATCCGGATAGGAACGCATCAGGTTTTCGGCAGCCGTACGCACGCTCAGATCCGGGCTTTCAAGCGCGATCGCGAGAAAGCGCCGGATTTCCATGATCTCTGCCGCATCGCCGGGCTCCTTTGAAGCAAGCCAGAGCGCCGTCCGCAGGGCGAGAGCGCTGTCATTGGAGCCGGAAACGCCGGCCTTCATCAACGCCTCGGCCATGTCGGGACGATAGCCGAAAGGCTGGCCCTGAAGGTAGAATTTCGACAGGACGTCGACCGCGTCCCGGTCGCCCTGGCTTGCCTGCAGCAACAGCGCCCTCTCGATATTGTCGAGGCGGGCCCGCGGAATGACGGTCTGTCCGTCCATCAGTATTTCGACAAGCGGGTTGATCGCGTAACTCCGTCCCCTGGCTACCGCAACCGCATAGTAAAACGCCGCGTCCGCCCTCAGTTCCGGCCGGCCACTCTCGATGTAGCGTTCCGCAAGCGCATAGGCGGCAAGCCCGTCTCCGGCATTGGCGAGCACGCGAAGTTCACCTGTGGTCACTGGCTGATCCGCAACAAGCTTGTCGCGGATGGCCTTCAACCCCGGCTGCCGGTCGTAGCGCCCGTCAACCGGCGTGACGGGCAGATGCCGGGCCGGCGCCTTTCCGGAAAGCGGCGCGGGCGCAAGCATGCCGGCCGGCGCAGTTGCCGGCGCAACAGCGCCCGCAAGGGCGAGAGCAAGGAAGACGACGCCCGAACGGCCTTTGTTCTCCCAACGCCGCGCCATCTCACCTGATCTCCTCGAAATGGCAGCCGGTCATGTCTGACAGGCGGAACATGCCGTTGCTGTCGCCCTGAAAGATCAGGGGCGATCCGCCGCGCGCCGACGAAATCTCGAAAACGGCGCCGGGATCATCCTCATGCGCGCGGGCCCAGCCGAGATAGCGCGGGGTATCGTACTGAAGCGCGCCGCCGAAGAGGAGCGGAAGCTGGTCGGAGAGATTGTTGCCGCTCAGCCCGATCGCGGAAAAACGTTCGGCCGCTATGCCGACATTGTTGGCAACGAACCGGTTCTGTGCCACCTCGACGCTGTCTGCGGGCGAGATGCTGTCATTGATCGAGATCCCCGCGCCCTGGTTGCGCACCAGAAGATTGCCGGCAAGGCGGACGCCGAGGCTTTGCGAAACGGCAATACCGTCCCGGCGGTTGCGCAGCACAGCGTTGCCGCGGATATCGACGCAGGATCCGCCGGCGACCGCGACGCCCTCATCCTCATTGGCGACGAAGACGTTGTCGGCGACGACAAGATGGCCCACGCCGTCGCGACCGAAAAAGCCGCGTCCCCCGTTTTCCGCGGAGATATTGCCCGCCACTTCCAGGCCGGTGCTTCCGATCGCCAGCATGCCATGCATGCCGCTCGAAACAATCACATTGTCCCGGATCGCGCCGCCCTTCAGCTTATCCAGCCTGAGACCGATCCCGCGCGCCTTCTGGATGCGATTGCGGGAAAAGACGAAATCCTCGATGCCGGTGACCTCCACCGAGCGGACATTGTCGAAAACCGTGTCGCTGACCGTGCCCCGGCTCTTGAGCGACGCAAACGGGCTGGAGCCGAAAGCAAGGCCGCTCATCAGCGGCCGCGTGTCGAAACCGAGATTGGAAAACCGGCTTCCGCTGATGGTCGCACGGCCGCCCCGGGCAGTCAGGATGAAGGGGTGGAAATCAGGCACCCGAGGACGCGCGCCGGAACCTTTGACGGTGGCATCGGTCACCGTCAGAGCGCCGAGGTTGAGAATGAAAGCGCCCCGGTCCGCAGCCAGTTCCAGCGTATCGCCGGGTTCGATCGCCAGCACCCCGTCTTCAAGGATAACCAGCGGAATGTTGAGAACATAACTGCCGTCGGCGCCAGTCAGAAACGCCTGCCAGCCGCTGCTGTCGAGCGCCTCCGGCAGAGCGGCGAGCGTCAACGCCCCGGACTTGACGACCAGCACCTCGCCGCCCGACGGCGCGGCCGCCTCCATCAGTTCGCGGTGCCCCATGCTGCCGACCTCGAGCGCCACCTGCTGCAGGATCGGCGCGACCAGCGCCTTGCCGACCACACCCTTTCTGGTGCTGCCCGCAGGCTCAGCGGCCGAGCCCGCCGGACCGTCTTCGCTCGTTTCGGGACGATCCTCTCCGTGGTTCAGCAGCCGATAGGCCGCATCAAGCGGCGCGTCGACGCCGTCGGCCGGATCAGCCTCCAGCGCCTCCATCATTGCGGTGTAGTTGCGGTTGATCACCTCTATGCCTTCGCGGTCGAATGCCCTTGCAGCGCCGGCAAGCGCCGGCACCAGCAGCAGCGCCAGGGCACTGCGCTTCCAAAGGCCGACGACCACACTCATTTCGCCTCTCCGCCCGAGACCATGCGCGGGCGCGCCTGAACCGGGACGCCGAGCGGCACGACCGGCGTGACCGCGTGGCGTACCTCCACCAGCCGGGCCGGCTCTCCGCCGCCATTTCGCAGCCCGCAGGAGCTGCCCGCGGCGACCCTCACGGTCTCACCCGGCCATTTCCGGCCGATCTCGCTGCCGCCCTCCAGTTCAACGGCCCCGGCGCAGACCGTCAGCACGCGATGCTCGTCTTCAAGCGGGGCGAGCGCAACCGCTTCACCGGGGGCGATGTCGAGCGCGTAGACGCCGTAGCCCTCGCCGGAGCGGACCGGCAGTTCATGCGGCTCCGGCGCTGCGTCGGGCTTGGTTCCGCGCGTCTCGAGCGCCTCAAGCACCATGCGCACGTCCTGGGTGCGGTCCAGCGAGGTCACGAGCAGGGCATCCGCGGTATCGACGATGGCGAGATTGTCGACGCCGACGGTGGCGATCAGCCGCCCGGAGGACGCCCGGACATAGGAGTTGCGGGTATCGACAGGCACGACATGGCCGGAAAGCACATTGCCCTCCCCGTCCCTGGCGCCGATCTCGTAGAGCGAGCGCCAGCTTCCGACGTCGCTCCAGGAAATGGCGGCTGGCGCCAGAAGCACCTTGTCGCTGTGTTCGAACACCACGCTTTCCGTTGCTTCACCACGGGCGCGGCGGAAGGCCGCGTCGCTGAGCTCGGTGCGACCGGGCCCGCGGCCGGCATTGCGGACCGCCTCGCTGACCGCCGCGAATGTGTCCGGATCAAGCCGCTGATATTCCGCCATCAACACATCGACGCGAAACAGGCTGACGCCCGAAGCCCAGTAGGCATGCCCCTCGGAAATCAGTCTTTCGGCGATCGGCCGCGCCGGTTTCTCGATGAAATGCGAGACATCGCGGGCGCCCGGATAGCGCGCGCTCGGGCCGCTGTCGACGATATAGCCGTAGCCGACCTCCGGGTAGGCCGGCTCGATGCCGAAAAGCACGATCCGGCCGTCGGCAGCGGGCGGGCGCATCTTCAACAGTACGCTGCTGAAATCGCCCTCGATCAGGTGATCGGACGGCAGCACGGCCATCAGCGCGCCGGGATCGCGCTCATTGATCGCGATGGCGCTCGCAAGCACCGCCGGCCCCGTCCGTCTGGCGGTGGGCTCGATCATCAGCTCGCCTGCGCGGCCGATCTCGGCAAGCTGCTCACGCACGACGCCTTCATAGCGCATGCCAACGCTGACATAGGGTATATGAAAGCCCTCGCCGCTATGGCGCTCCACCGTCGCCTGGAAGAAAGTGAGCGAACTGTCCGGGCCGATCCTGTGGAACTGCTTCGGCGTGTTGAGACGCGAGAGCGGCCAGAGCCGCATGCCGACGCCGCCGCACATGACGAGGGGATAGATCGCGCTCATTGCCTTCGCTCCTCGCCCGTCTCCGCAAAGGCATTGCCGATCAGCGGCCAGTCATTGGCCCTTTGCGAGAGCGATTGCGCCCGTCCCGAGAAAGGCAGCATGGCGCGGATTCTCGTCAGCAGGTTGGCGTAGGGCTTGCTGGTCACGGTGAGCGCCACCGTCTTGCCGATATCGCCTGCACCGAGCGCGCCGCTTGGCGCCGACAGGCTGACGATGCTGCGCGAACCGGAGCCGCCCTCTTCCGCCTTCACGTCGACGACCGTCAGCGGCAGTTTCTGGCCATCAGCCAGCATGGCCTCCGCCTCGGCGCCGAAGAGCAGCATTTTCGACAGATTGTCCGGCATCACCACCTTGATGGTCGGGCCGGCATCGCCGGTCTTCACATAGGCGATCGGGGTGCCCGGAAGCACGGTCGCGCCGACGGTGCCGTTGGCGGTCAGCATGATGTCGCAATTGCAGGGGTTGGAGAAATTCAGCACGCCGCCGCGCGCCGATTGCAGCGAGAACACCACGCCGCCCTCCGGCGCCTGGCCGTCGACATAGGCGATCTGCCCCGCCTCCGGCGCCGTCAGCGGCAGGCCGGCAGGCGTCACGGTCGCAAGTCCCGGCACCTTGTGCACGAAGATATGGTAGTGGATCGTCCAAACGGTCAGCGTAATGAGGGCCACGGTGAGCGCGCCGACCCAAAGCAGGCCGAAGACCTTGCGGAGCCGCTCTTTGACCGTCGGCGGTTTCGGCGGCTCCAGTTGCTTCGGCTTCTTCTTGTATTCGGGCGGGATGCGCAGCACTTCGTTGATCTGGACGAGGTCGCCCGCGAGATAGGCATTCATAAGGTAGCGCAGATGCGCCAGATGCGGGCCGGTCGGATCGAGGAACACGAGCTTGTAGGCGCCGCTGCGGCGATCTTCGAGACCGGCGCGGACCTCGATCGGCAGCACGATCGAATAGCCGTCGAACTGGAAGCTGAAACGCGCGATCAGATCGCGGCCGGCAATATCCGCCCCGCCCCAGCCGCCGACATAGGCGGCAACAAGTGAAATGCCGACGCCCTCCAGTTCCCGGCCGTCGATGAAGACCGAAAACGGCATCCAGATCGAGGGGTGGTCGCTGTCATGGCCGTTGTCGGGCAGATCGGGCGGCAGACGGATTTCCTGCTCGTTGCCGGCGTCGTCGGTGCGGTTTTCCTCAAGCATTGCCAAGCTCCTAAGCGCCCGAAATATCAACGAGCCAAACCATGCCCAGCACCAGCCATCCTACAGCAAGGGCATGCATATAAAAAGAAAATCGATCGGATGCCAGAATGCCTCTTTTGGTCTCGGTCTTGGTGGCAGCGGTCTGGCGGGTCCATTTCTGCCGGTCAAGGCGGAAAAGCACATAGGTCTTGACCATGGCGCCCACAAGCTGGCCGAAATAAAGCAGAAACGGATAGGTGATGGGAAAGCGGCTCGCCCGGAACGTCGAGATCAACGCGCATGTCACGTAGCGCGACAGCATCACCCATGAAAGATAGAACAGCAAAACGAAGGGATTGTATACCAAAGTGGCGATCAGCATGCCGCAGGGCCCGGCAAGCGACGTCCACATCGACATGCGCTGGTCGAGGATCGACCACCAGGTGAAGTAGCCGATCCGGCTTGCCGGCAGCGCCAGCGCGCGGTTGCTGGTGCGCAGCGTATTGCCGAACCAGCGCCGCATCAGCACGATGGCGGAATCGATGAAGCCCTCGCGCGGTTGCGTCTCGACGGAAACCGTCTTGACGTCGGGCAGGTAGCCCATCTTGTAGCCGCGCTGCAAAAGCCAGTACCAGGTCGACTTGTCGTCGCCGGTCAGAAAGTCGATGCGGCCGAAGCGCCAGTGGTCGATGAAATCATGCTGGACGCTTTCAATAAAGGTCGGGTCGCTGGCTAGGTCGCCGCGAAAGGCGGACATGCGCCCCGTGAGCGTCAGCACGCGCTCGCTCAGGCCCATGGAGGACATCATCATCTGCCGCTGGGAAAAGCGCAGCGCGAACCAGTCCTTGAACAGCCTTCCGCCGGAGGCCTCCGAAACCTCGTCCGTCGTCACCGCGCCCATGACCGGATCGGTAAAGAAGGGTGCGGCCTGGGCCACCACGTCCGGCGGCACGCGGGTATCGCCGTCCACGAGGAAGATGACGTCCTGCCAGCCGGGATTGAGCCGCGCGATCGTGCGCATCGATGTGGCAAGCGCATCCCGCTTGCCGGTGCCGGGGATCCGGTCGAACTTCAGGCTGACGAGCCCGGACCGGCTTGCATCGGACAACGCGAAGATCGCCTTGATCAGCCGGACATCGCTGGCATCAACGACGGAGGAGACGATCGTCGCGCCGCCTTGCGACCGCGCCGCCGCGTCGAAGATCGAACGGTAGACCGGCCCCGTGATCGACGGATCGATCTTGTAGGTGGTCACCAGGAAGAACGCGTGCGCCCGCCACTTCTGGTCCTGATAACGCCTTTCCGCTGCTTTGCGCCGGCGCGGAAAGACAATGTGGAGATAGATCTTCGCCCTGATGAAGTTGATGAGCGCCCAGGAATAGCGCCAGACGCCGAGCGTGCCGATGGTGAGCGCCAGCCCCGTGGACTGGCCCACGACTTCAGGCGCCGCGAACAGCCCGATATTCAAACACACAAGCAGGTACAGAAGATGATACACAGTCTTTCCTACCAGCAGATTCCTTCATAGGCCGGGCCCGAGACCCTGCCCGCTTCCACGCGCGTCAGGTCCACCATCGGCTTCTGCCCCAAAATCGCGGAAAGCGGAGCGACGGCCTCTTCATAGCGATGACCGACGACGATGATATCTGACAGCGCTATCAGGTCCGAGATATTCCCGACCAGCTTTTCCGCGAGATTTTCGACCTTGTCATTGCCGCGGCCAGCGCCGGCCATTCTGTCATCAAAGGCCGATTTCACAAAGGGGTCATAGATCCTGATGCCGTATCCGGCGTCGATCAGCCGTTTCGCGAGCGCGGCGAGCGGGCTTTCCCTGAGGTCGTCGGTCGCCGGCTTGAAGCTGACGCCGACCATGCCCACTGTCCTGCCCGCAAACCTGCGCACCAGCGCCTCGGCGCGAGCCACCTGGTTTTCGTTTGCCGCCATGATACCGTCGAGAAGCGGTGCGCCGACGCCCTTTTCATCCGCCAGAAACCTGAGGGCCCGCACATCCTTGGGCAGGCAGGACCCGCCGAAGGCGAAGCCGGGACGCAGGAAATAGGGCGACATGGAGATCTTGTCGTCGGAGCAGAGGATCTTCATCACCTTCTGGCCGTCGACGCCGACGCTCTTGGCGATGTTGCCAATCTCGTTGGCGAAGGTGATCTTGGCCGCGCGCCAGCTGTTGCTGGTATATTTGATCATCTCGGCGGTCTTCATATCAACGGCGTGATGCTCCACCGCAAAGGAAGCATTGAAGCCGGCCAGCACGGACTGCGTCTTCTCGTCCATCGAACCGTAAACAACGAGGCAGGGCTCGAAATAGTCCTTGATCGCCGAGCCCTCCCTGAGGAATTCGGGAAAATAGCCGACGCCGAAGGTCTTGCCGGCGACAAGCCCGGAGGCGCGCTCGAGTTCCGGCACACAGACGGTTTCCATCGTGCCCGGCACCAGTGTGGAGCGCATGACGATGCTGTGGAAGTCCGGCTTTTCGGCGATGGCCTTGCCGATCGCTGTGCAGAGGGCCTTCACCTGGGAAAGGCCGATGGCGCCGTTCGGCTCGCTCGGGGTTCCGACGCAGACGATCGAAACGTCGCTGGAGGCGACGGCGGCGGCGATATCCGTCGTTGCCGAAAGCCGGCCCGCCTTCTGGTTGGCGGCGACGAGTTCGGCAAGCCCCTCCTCGACGATCGGGCTCTTGCCCTCGTTGATCGCCTCGACCTTGGCCGGATCGATGTCGACGGCGATCACCTCATGGCCCTGTTCGGCCAGGCAGGCGGCGGATACGGTTCCCGTATAGCCGATGCCGAACACACTTACTCTCACCACGTCCACCCCCTTGCGCCCGGGCGCGCGCACCGGGCCTTCAGAAACTCTCCGAAGAGAGCGCTATCATTCCTCGCCGCCTGAATGGCCGCAGTTTGCACCACGCTCAGAGGAAGCAGGCGCAACTGCCGGCCGCGGCGTGCCCATGCGGTCCATTTGCCGCCATCGATTATGAACATCGCCTGAAATCCTAAACATATCGTATTCAGCGGGCATTTCTGGGCAATCCGGCCGGCGCAGCGCGGGAAAGTCCGCCCGCCGGCCGCTTGCCTAATGGTTGTGCCGGGGCGGCCGCGAAGCGATGTCGCGAAACGTATCGGCGCCCGAAAGCGTCGCGCCTTCGTCGATCTGCGTGACGGAATCGCGATAGATGCGCTGCCACGGCGTCGCATCCGGCGGCACTTCGGGAAGGCCTTCCGCCTTTCGGCTTGCAATCTCGGCATCACCAACCAGCATGTCGCAGCGGCCGGCATTGAAATCGATGCGGATGATATCGCCGGTGCGAAGATAGGCAAGACCGCCGCCGGCGGCACTTTCCGGGGAGGCGTGGAGGATCGACGGACTGTCCGCCGTGCCGGACTGTCGGCCGTCGCCGATTGTTGGCAGGCTGGTGATCCCCTTCCGGATAAGGCGGTCCGGCGGCTGCATGTTGACCACCTCCGCCGAGCCCGGCCAGCCGCGCGGACCAGCCCCGCGGATGACGAGGATGGTGTTCTCATCGATATCGAGTGCCGGATCGTTGATTCTGGCGTGATAATCCTCCGACCCGTCGAAGACCACGGCCTTGCCCTCGAATATGCCTTCCCGGCCGGGCACGGAGAGATAGCGTTTTCGGAAGTCCGCGGAAATCACGCTCATCTTCATGATGGCGAAATCGAAGAGGTTGCCCTTCAGCACCAGGAAGCCGGCCCGTTCCTGCAGCGGTTCGCAAAACGGCCGGATCACGGCCCGGTCGCTTGCCTGCCTGCCTTCGAGATTCTCGGCGACGGACTTGCCGGTGACTGTCGGACAGCTGCCGTCAAGCCGTCCCGCCTCGAGAAGCTCCCACATGATGGCCGGCACGCCGCCGGCACGGTGGAAGCGCTCGCCCAAAAATTCGCCCGCCGGCTGGACATTGGCGAGAAGCGGAATGTCGAAGCCGTGCTCCTGCCAGTCGGAGGGTTTCAGTTCGACCCCGGCATGGCGGGCGATGGCGGAGAGATGCGGCTGGGCGTTGGTCGAGCCGCCGATCGCCGAATTCACCCGGATCGCGTTAAGGAAGGCATCACGGGTGAGGATGTCGAGCGGGCGGACGTTCTCGTTGACCAGCTCCACGGCGCGCCGCCCGGTGCGATAGCCCATCTGTCCGCGCTCGCGATAGGCGGCGGGAATGGCCGCGCAGCCGGTCAGCGACATGCCGAGCGCCTCGGCCATGGCATTCATGGTCGAGGCGGTGCCCATGGTGTTGCAGTGACCGACCGAGGGTGCGGAATCGAGCGCGGCCTCAAGAAATTCCTCGCGGGTGATCTCGCCGGCGGCGAGCTTGCGGCGCGAGCGCCAGATCACCGTGCCGGAACCGACCAGTTCGCCCTCGTGCCAGCCGTCGAGCATCGGCCCGCCGGAATAGACGATCGCCGGAATGTTCACCGTGGCGGCCGCCATCAACGCGGACGGCGTGGTCTTGTCGCAGCCCGTCGTCAGCACCACGCCGTCGAAGGGATAGCCGTAGAGCAACTCGACGAGGCCAAGATAGGCGAGGTTGCGGTCGAGCGCCGCCGTGGGGCGCTTGCAGTTTTCAAAAAGCGGATGGGAGGGGAACTCGATCGGAATGCCGCCAGCATCGCGGATGCCGTCGCGCAGCCGACGGGCGAGCTCGAGATGGTGCCGGTTGCACGGGTTGATGTCGCTGCCGCTCTGGGCGATGCCGATGATCGGCTTGCCGGAGCGCAATTCCTCCGGCGTGGTGCCGTAATTCATGAAACGCTCCAGATAGAGCGCCGTCATATCCGCATGATCCGGATTGTCGAACCAGTCCTGAGACCTGAGGCGACGTTGCGACATGTGTCTTCTCCCATTCCTTTCGGGCCCGCAAACCGGCCGACCGCCGGATGCCCGGCCGCATATGATCAGAAATCGACGGGCGATGCACGGCCTTTGGAAGAGAGCACGCCAGCGGAAAAAAGGCGATCGCTCGGAACGATCCCCCTTAGCGCCCGTTTAACAGGCATCGAATTCAAACGGAGCAGCAATTATGAACGGTATCATCTATCTCGTCGGCCTTGTCGTCATCGTCATGTTTATCCTGTCCGTCCTGGGCCTGGCATAAGGGTCCGGTCATGGCAGAACAGGAACACATCCCCAAAACCACCGCGCCCAGGCCGGGCGTCTCCTACCTCGAATGGGGCGCGATCTTCGGCGGCGCGGCCGTCGCCGGCGCGCTTGCCACCGTTCTTTCCCAGTTCGGCGCGGGCATCGGCCTTGCCGCAAGCGACGCGCAACCGGCGGAAGATGGCCTCAGCTGGGCGCTCTTCCTCATCGGCCTCTGGCTCATCCTCGTCGCTTTCGCCAGCGCGTCCGCAGGCGGCTATGTCGCCGGGCGCATGCGCTCGCATTTCGGTGACGGAACCGCGGACGAGAGCGAGTTCCGCGACGGCATTCACGGCATCGTCGTCTGGGCGCTTTCCACGCTGGTACTCGGTGCGGGCGCGGCCCTCATCTCCGCCATCTCCGGCCTCGGCGCCACATCGGCAAGCGGAGAGATGACCGAGGAAATGATGCGCATGGCGCAGAACGCCTCCGTCATCACCGCATTCGGCTCGGCCGCCGGGGCGGTTCTCGGCGCGGCCGGCGCCTGGTTTGCCGGCGTTGCCGGCGGCAAGCACCGCGATGAGGGCCTGTCGGTCCACAGTTTCGTACCGGCGGCGCTGCGTCGCAAGGCGTGACGATACGTCACGAGAAGGACGAAGCCGCAAGGCAGCCAAACGGGCCCCGGAACAGGGCCCGTTTTCGGCGTTGCAGCATCAGCATAGCGCCCGCGAACCGACGGATGCAGTGCGGCAAAAGATAGACGTATGGAGGGGATAGCCGGACATGAAGACACTCCTGGCCCTGATCACGTGTCTTTTCGCCCTTGCGGCGGGAATGGGGGATTACGCCGTCGCCGAGGCGCAGAAGGCCGGCATTGAAACCGATGTGACGGCCTCCTCCGATGCCGCGATCGAAGCGCGGCTCATGGGCATTTTCGACCAGATCGAGGGGCTGGAGAGCGTCGACGCGACCGTCCGGTCCGGCGTCGTTATACTGCGCGGCAAGGTGCAGGAGGCCCGCTTTGCCGCTCGGGCGGCCGAACTTGCCGAAAGGGTCAACGGCGTCGTCGCCGTCAACGACGAGATTGCCGAGGAAACCTCGGTCGGCGAGCGGCTGGTGCCGGTCTTCGAACGCCTTGAGGCACGCGCCTTGCAGGCGCTGAGCTATGTCCCGCTGATCCTCGTCGCGCTGCTGTCATGGGTGCTTGTGGCGCTTTTCGGCGCCTTTCTGGCAAAGCGTCGGTGGCCCTTCCGCCAGGTCGCGCCGAATACCTTCATCGCCGATCTCCTGCGGCAGGTGGTCAGGATCGCCTTCATGATCATCGGCGGCGTGCTGGCGCTCGATATCCTCGGCGCGACCGCGCTGCTTGGCACGCTGCTGGGCGCTGCCGGCATTGTCGGTCTCGCCGTCGGCTTCGCCGTGCGCGACACGGTGGAAAACTACATCGCCAGTATTCTTCTTTCCGTTCGCCAGCCATTCCGCCCGCAGGACTTCGTCAGGATCGACAATTACGAGGGTTTCGTCATCAGCCTGACGGCGCGCGCCACCATTCTGATGGAGATCGACGGCAACCATATCCGCATTCCGAACGCCACCGTGTTCAAGAGCGTGATCGTCAACTACACCGTCAATCCTCAGCGCCGCTTCACCTTCGAGGTCGGCGTCGACGCCAACAGCGATCTCGACCGGGCGCTGAAGATCGGGCTCGAGACGGTGTCGCGCCAGGACTTCATTCTCGATGACCCCGCTGCGGACGCATGGATCCGTGAGCTTGGCGATTCCAATGTGGTGCTGGTTTTCGTCGGCTGGGTCGATCAGGCAGCCACCAACCTGCTGAAAGCGCGTTCGGAGGCGATGCGCCTCGTCAAGCGGGCGCTGGAGACAAACGGCTTCTCGCTTCCGGAGCCGACCTATCGCCTGCGCCTTGACGACGACATCCAGACCGCGCTCTCGCTTCCCTCTTCAAGTCTTTCAACCGGAGAGCCTCGCGCGGCGGCGGCCTCAACCGAACCCGAAACGGCACAGGATACGGCCGTCGACAGCGATCTCAGGAGACGGGTAGCAGCTGAACGTCACCAGAAGGGACGCGGCGACCTGCTGGACGAGAACGCGCCGAATGAATTCGGCAAGACCTGAGCGCTGGATCATCGCGCGGTCAATCTGCACCGACCGGTGATCCTGCTCCTTGTTCTACGCATCCTCGATATTGATCTCGCGCCAGATGGCCTCGGCGAAGGAGTAGACGGCAAAGAGCAAGACGCCGATGCCGAGCGCCGCCAGAAGGAAAGCGCCGAAGGGTAATTCCTGGATATAGTTCAGCGCATCCTTGAGCCCCGGCGTATCACCGCCCTCGCCGCTTGCAAGCCCCCTCAGGATCAGCATCACGGAAAGCGTGGCGAAGACGCAGCCGCGCGCCGCAAGCCCGGTGATCGAGATCGGGTGCAGCCATTCCATGACCGCTTCCGACGCCTTCAGGTGATCGGCATATTTGCGCTTGTAGGCCTTGACCCAATGGGCAATGGCAACGCCGCCGAAAATCGCGGCAAGACCAAGCGAAACCGGGCGCGAACCAACGAAGGCGGCAAGCATCTCTGCCGGCGACGAGCCGCCGCCGCTTCCGCCGCCATTGGAGATGCCGACCAGCGACAGCGCATAGAATGCGAGCAGACCATAGGTGACGGCGCTGGAGAAAAGGCCGGCGCGAACGGCAAGCCCCTTCGCGCTGGTGCCGTGATCATCCGGATCCATGACCGACTGAAACACGCGCCAGAGGCCGTAACTGATCAGGCCGATGATGAGGATTGCGATCAGGAATGAGCCGAAGGGTTGCCCGAGAAGGGTCTGCAACGCGCCCTTGGTGTCCTTGCTTTCGGCAGCGCCGATCGCCGCCAGCACCGCGAACAGGCCGATGATCGTATAAACGAGGCCGCGGGCGAAATAGCCCGTGCGGGCCAGGTGTTTGATCCATCTTGAGCCTGTTGCCATTGAAGGTTCCCTTTGTTCTGGTTCTCCAAGGCAACGTGCGGTTTAGGCCATTGTTCCTGCCGCAACGGTGCGCCGCGGCGGCAATTTCGTAAGCTCTATTCTACGAAAGTGGAACAGTGTGCGGGGTCAAACGCAGCCGCTTGCCTTGACCGGTCCTCTGAAAGCGCTAAAGTTCTGACAGGCGGCGGCGCAGTCCTTGTGCCTTTTCAAACCGCTTCGGGAGGCTGATGGGAGGAGATCCATCGGTTTCGGATGCGTCCGGCGTCATGCGCCGGAAACTCACGGCGGGCCGCGAAGTCGACCTGCCTGTCTCGCCCATCTGCCGGACGAGAAGTAACGGGGACAGGCCCTGGCGCAGGGCTTTGGAGGAAAGCCGATTTCCGGTTTTCCACGGGAAGCTTTTGGAGGACACGATGAAAACACTGAAGACACTGACGGCGGCATTGCTGCTTTCGGCAAGCGCCGCATCCATGGCGCAGGCCGACACGATCCGCTTCTGGACCACGGAAGAACAGCCAGAGCGGCTGGCCAAGCAGCAGGAAATCGCCGACGCCTTCAAGGAACAGACCGGAAACGAGGTGCAGGTCATTCCGGTGACGGAATCCGAACTCGGCACGCGCGCCACCGCCGCCTTTGCCGCAGGCGACCTGCCCGACGTCATCTATCTCACCGTGCAGTATGTCCTGCCCTGGGCCGAGGCCGGCATTCTGGACGCGGAAATCAACGACGAGATCGTCAATGAACTCGGGATCGACACCTTTGCTCCCGGCGCGATCGAGATGGCTGAGTTCGAGGGTATGACGGCCGCCGTGCCGGTTGACGGCTGGACGCAGATGATCATCTACCGCAAGGACCTGTTCGACGAGGCAGGCCTTGCCCCGCCGGATTCCTATGCAAACATCGCCGCCGCCATCGAGGCGCTGCACAATCCGCCGGAGATGTACGGTTTCGTTGCCGCGACCAAGATCGACGAGAACTTCATGAGCCAGGTTCTGGAGCATGTGTTCCTCGCCAATGGCGTGACGCCGGTGGATGAGAACGGCTTCAAGCCGCTGGACGAGGCCAAGACCATCGAGGTTCTCGATTTCTACAAGACGCTCGCCGACGCCTCTCCGGAAGGCGAGCTCTACTGGCAGCAGTCGCGCGCCCTCTATTTCGACGGCAAGGCGGCGATGATCATCTGGTCACCCTTCATCCTCGATGAGCTTGCCGGTCTGCGCGACAGCGCCCCGCCGACGATCAACGACGATCCGACCTCGACCGAACTGGCGCAGATGACCGATGTCGTCACCACCTTCTCCGGCCCTTCCAATCCGGATGGCGCAGCCTGGGCGGATATCCGCTATCTCGGCGTGACGGCGGATGCGACCAATCTCGATGTCGCCGCGGACTTCATCAAGTTCTCCATGGACGAGGGCTATATGAACACGCTGTCCATGGCGCCGGAAGGGAAGTTCCCGGTCCGTCGCGGCACGGCGGACGCGCCCAGCAAGTTTGTCGATGAATGGGCAACGCTGCCGGTCGGCGTCGACCGCAAGGCGCCGCTCGCCGATCTCTACCCGGAAGAAACCGTGCAGAAGATCGTCACCGGGCTTGAGACTGCCAACCGCTGGGGCGTGAAGGAAGGCCAGCTGGCGCTTGCCTCGAAGATGATCAACAGCCAGATCATCAATCAGGTCGTGCGCGAGTATATCGACGGCGAAATCTCCGGAGAGGAAGCCGTAGAGAAGCTGAATTCGGAGCTTTCCGGGATCAACTGATCCTGAAGGCCGAACAAACCGCCGGGCGCTCTTCGTCAGTGCCCGGCCCGTTCTTTTCCGAAGGCTTTTCAGATGTCCGACATGACCGACAAGGCTGAAACCACGCCGGGGCCGCCAAGGACCTATGGCCGCATGGCCAAGCGCGAGATGCGCTTTGCCTATTCGATGCTGGCGCCGACTTTCTTGATCGTGCTGGCGATCGTGCTCCTGCCGCTGATCGCCAACTTCTGGATTTCGTTCAAACCGGTCACGCTGTCGGACCTGCGCCCGCCGGAACTGAACATCAACGAGCGCCTGCGCGGAGACCTCGAACAGGCCGGAGACACGGCCGAGCTCGAATACCGGCTGCGCAACACCTCCCAGAAAGCCTCGATCTACGAGGCGGGCTTTGTCGACATCATCCCCGACGGCCTCGAAGTCACCGGGCTGGACGAGCGCTGCGCGCTTTCCGGGCGCGAGCTGACCTGCACGCTCGGTGATCTGCCGGAGAAATTCCGCGACCGTATTCGCCTGCAGGTGATTGCCGATACCGCCTATCTGACCTCGCCGGTCGAACCGCGCGACAGCCCGGCCGAGGCCTTCGGCACGTCGGACAATATCCTCACCAATTTCTCGTTCACGCTTGAGAACTTCTCGCGCATTTTCTCCTCGCCCGATTTCTGGAAAGTGCTGCGCGTCACCTTCTATTACACGGTGTTCGGCACGGCGAGCGCACTGGTGCTGGGGCTTTTCGCGGCCCAGCTTCTGAACCAGAGCTTCAAGGGACGCTCGGTGCTGCGGGGGCTGTTCCTGTTTCCCTATGTGGCCCCGGTGATTGCCGTCGCCTTTACCTGGATCATCCTGCTCGATCCCTATTCGGGCACGCTGAACGCGCTTCTGGTGCGCTCCGGCATGATCGGCGCGCCGATCGATTTCTTCGGCCAGCGCGATGTCGACATCTCGATCTTCGGTCTCACCTTCCAGTTCCCGGTGGCGCTGACGACGGTGATCGCATTTGAAGCATGGCGCTATTTTCCGCTGTCCTTCCTGTTCATCCTGGCGCGCATGCAGGCGCTTTCCACCGATGTCTACGAGGCAGCCGAAATCGACGGCGCGACGCCCTTGCAGCAGTTCTGGTACATCTCGCTGCCGCAGCTTGTCGGCATCCTCGCCGTGCTGTTCCTGCTGCGCTTTATCTGGACCTTCAACAAGTTCGACGACATCTTCCTTCTGACCGGCGGCGCGGCGGGCACGCGCACGCTGACGGTCGATGTCTATGAGCAGGCCTTTGCCGTTTCCAATCTCGGCGCGGGCGCGGCCGTCGCCGTCGTCGTCTTCGTCGTGCTTCTGGTCTTCTCGCTGATCTTCTTCAAGTTCTCACCGCAGGATGATGGATGATGCGTATCGGAACCGGTTTCGTCGCCGCTATTCTCCTGGGCGCCTTCTGGGGCATCGTCTGGATGATCGTCGTCGGCCTCGTCTTCACGCTGTTTTCCGGGCAATCGACCGCGCCGCCGCTCGCCATTGCCGCCCTTGCCGGCGCCATCGGGGCAGCGATTTATGTGCTTGCGCCGGTGAAGACGCGCGACCGGCCGAAAAGCCGGGGACCGCGCGTGCAGGCGACCATGGTGATCGCCATCTTCGCCGTGCTGATGCTGCTGACCTTCGGCGAGCCGTTCGGCCTGTCGCTCGCCTATACGACCGGGCCGCAGCTGATCGCCCTTGCCGCCTTCCTCGTCGCGCTGTGGTGGTCGATCGTCGCGGCCCTCCACGACCAATCCTCCGGCAATCTGGCGCGCTATCATCTGGAGGTGATCTTCCTGCGCTTCATGAAGGGACTGGGACTGACGGTCTTCACCATCGTCGTCGCCCTGCCCTTCTATGTCATGGTGATGACCAGCTTCAAAAGCCAGCAGTCGCTGATCTCCAATCCGCTGGACCTCTCGATCGATCTCAGCCAGGGGCTTTCCGGCCTGTTCAGCTCCTATATCGAACTCTTCACCGTCTATTCCTTCGGCACCTTCCTGATGAATTCGGCGATCGTGTCCGTCGCGACCGTTATCATCACGCTGGCCTTCGCTGTGCCCGGCGCCTATGCGGTGGCGCGGCTGAACTTTCCGGGACAGGCCTTCCTGTCACGCTCGATCCTGCTGATCTACATGGTGCCGGCGATCGTGCTGGTGATCCCGCTCTATTCGGTGTTCTCGCAGGTGGGCCTGAGAAATTCGCTTGTCGGGCTGATGATCGTTTATCCGGCCACCACCATTCCCGTTGCGCTCTACATGCTGCAGGGCTATTTCCGCGGCCTGCCGTCCGAACTGGAGGAGGCCGGGCTGATGGACGGTCTGAAACGGCCCGGCGTGATCCTCAAGATCACGCTGCCGCTGGCGCTTCCCGCACTCGCCTCGGTTGCGCTCTATGTCTTCATGATCGCCTGGAACGAGTTCCTGTTCGCCTTCATGTTCCTTGATGACGTCAACATGTTCACACTCTCGCGCGGGGTCGTCTCGCTCAATTCATCGGAAGTGCCGAGACAGCACCTGATGGCGGGCGCCGTGATCGCGACCGTGCCGGTGCTGTTCATCTTCCTCTGGTTCGAACGCTTCCTGGTGGCGGGGCTGACCGCCGGCAGCGTGAAAGGCTGACAATGCATCAATCGCTGAAACAGCAGGCCATCGACATTTTGCGCATGAACGATCGCGGCGGCTATACCGTGCCGACAGCAAGGCTTTACCCCTATCAGTGGGAGTGGGATTCCGTCTTTGCCGCCCTCGGCTTCGCCACCTTTGACCGCAACCGCGCCTGGGAAGAGATCGAGACGCTGTTCTCCGGCCAGTGGGAGGACGGCATGGTGCCGCATATCATCTTCCACAAGACAGATCCGGATTATTTTCCGGGCCCGGAAATGTGGAAATCAAACACTGTGCCGCCCTCTTCCGGCCATTCCCAGCCGCCGGTGGCAGCAAGCGCAATGCTGACGATGATGCAGACCGGCACCGAGATGGATCGCAACCGGGCAAGAGCGCTGTTTCACAAGCTCCACGCCTGGCACCGCTGGTTCCACACCTATCGCGACCCCGACAATACCGGCGTCGTCGGCATCATCCATCCCTGGGAATCCGGCCGCGACAATTGCCCGGACTGGGATATCGGCATGGACCAGATTGTGGTGCCCGACGATCTCGGCGACCTGCCGCGCCGCGACATCACTCATGTCGACCCGTCCGAACGGCCAACAGCGGAGCAATATAACCGCTATCTCGCCATCGTGAAATTCGGCCATGAGTGCCATTGGGACCATCTGGAGATTGCCCGCAACGGACCGTTCTTCATGGTGGATCCTTGCGTCCAGTTCGCGCTGATGCGCGGCGACCGGGATCTTGCGGAGCTCGCGGGGGAGTTTGGCGAGCCCGGCATCCGCAACGAGGCGGAGGCCTGGCTGCAACAGTCGAAAGCAGGCTGCGACAGCTTCTGGAGCGAGGAGGTCTGCGGTCATGTGGCCAAGGATCTGCGCTCCGGCGCGCTTTCAACGGCCTTCACCAACGCATCCGCCATGGCGCTTTATGCCGATGCCGGGTCGCCCGACCAGCAGAAACGGTTGACGGCAGAGATCGCGACTATTCTCGACCATTGTTCCTTCGGCTTCCCGAGCTGGGATCCGCGCCACCCGCAATTTGAAAGCCGCCGCTACTGGCGCGGACCGATCTGGTCGGTGGTCAACTACATGATCGGCATCGGCCTTGCCGAAAAGGGCGAAACCGCCCTTGCCGAACGGCTGCGCAACGATACGCGCCGCGCCGTCGAGACATCCGGCTTTTTTGAATATTTCGACCCGCTGACCGGCGAGGGTCTCGGCGGCAAGCTGTTTACCTGGACAGCCGCCATCCACCTCGCCTGGGCAATGGGCGAGGACATGTTGCAGGCAGGCTGAGGGAGAGACACATGGGCGCGATCAAGCTCGAGAACGTGGAAAAATGGTTCGGCGACCTGCAGGTCATCAAGGGGATCGACCTCGAGATCGCGGACGGCGAATTCGTCATCTTCGTCGGCCCGTCCGGCTGCGGCAAGTCGACGCTTCTGAGGATGATCTCGGGCCTTGAGGAGACGAGCCGGGGGCGCATCCTGCTGGACGGCGATGACGTGACCGACCGGCTGCCATCCGAGCGCGGTCTTTCCATGGTGTTCCAGTCCTACGCGCTCTATCCGCATATGAATGTGCGCGACAATATGGGTTTTTCGCTGAAGACCGCCGGCAGCCCGAAAAGGGAGATCGAGGAGAAAGTCGGGCGTGCCGCAGATATCCTGAAACTCGAAGACTATCTCGAGCGCCGTCCCAAGGCGCTTTCCGGCGGCCAGCGCCAGCGCGTCGCCATCGGCCGGGCGATCGTGCGCGAGCCGAAGGGTTTTCTCTTTGACGAACCGCTTTCCAATCTCGATGCGGCGCTCCGGGTCGAGATGCGCTTCGAGATCGCCCGCCTGCATGAGACCCTCGGCACGACGATGATTTACGTGACCCACGACCAGGTGGAGGCGATGACGCTGGCCGACCGGATCGTGGTGCTGAAGGACGGCCGGATCATGCAGATCGGCTCCCCGCGCGAACTCTACGAGAAGCCGGACAACCTCTTCGTTGCCCAGTTCATCGGCTCGCCGAAGATGAACATCCTGCCCTGCACGGGCGCTGACGGCAGATACGAAATCCCCGGCCATGGCAGCGGCCCGTTGCCGGAAGGCACCGAGGGAACGCCGGCGACGCTCGGCATCCGGCCGGAACATATCGATATCGTCAAACCCGGCGAGGGACAGATTTCCGGCACGGTGGAGATTGTCGAATATCTCGGCTCCGACACCTTCCTCTATGTCGATTGCGGCGATGCCGGACGGCTGATCGTGCGCGCGGACGAGGTCGAGGACAATATCCGCGGCGAGGACATCGGCCTTTCCTTCCGCGACCGGCACATCCATGTCTTCAACGAGGCCGGGCTTTCGCTTTGAACGTCCGCCACGCCTTGACGCCGGCGCGCATTCACGGGAAAGCTCTGTCCTTCCAAAAGGGAGACCGGACATGGCGGACGCAAACGGCAATTCGTGGGAAGAAAAGGACAGGGCCAATGTCCTTCACGGCTTTACCGATTTTCCCTCGCTGAAGGAAAACGGACCCGTTATCCTCACCCATGGCGAAGGCAACCATGTCTTCGACGTCCACGGCAAACGCTATCTCGACGCCAATTCCGGGCTGTGGAACAATGTCGCCGGTTTCAATCATAAGGGCATCATTGCGGCACTGACGGCCCAGGCCGAGCGCTTTCCCGGCTACCACTCGTTTTTCGGCCGCATCGCCGATGTCACGGTCGAACTCTCCGAGCGGCTGATCGGGCTCTCGCCCTTTGACAGCGGCAAGGTCTACTACACGAATTCCGGTTCCGAGGCGAACGACACCATGGTGAAGATGCTGTGGATGATCAACCGCCGCAGGGGCCGGCCGGAACGGCGCAAGATCATCACCCGCATCAACGCCTATCACGGCGTGACGATTGCCACCTCATCCATGACGGCAAAGCCCTACAATGGCGAATTCGGCCTGCCGCTGCCGGGCTTTCTTCATGCCGATTGCCCGCATTACTGGCGCTACGGACTGGAGGGCGAGACCGAGCAAGACTTCAGCGACCGCATGGCGCGCAACCTGAAGGACCTGATCGAACGCGAGGGACCGGAGACGATCGCCGGCATGTTTGCGGAACCCGTCCAGGGCGCCGGCGGCGTCATTCCCCCGTCAGAGGGCTATTTCGCGGCGATCCGCCCGGTGCTTCGGGACTATGACATTCCCCTGGTCGCCGACGAGGTAATCTGCGGCTTCGGCCGGCTGGGCCAGATGTGGGGCAGCGACTTTTATGACATGGAACCGGACGCGATCATCGCCTCGAAATGCATCACCGCCGGCTATTATCCGATGGGCGCGGTCATTCTCGGCGAACGGCTTGCGGGGGAGATGGATGAGGCTTGCGAGGCGGCGGAAGAATTCCCCCATGGCTTTACCGCTGCAGGAAGCCCGCTCGGTTCAGCCGTTGCGCTGAAGGCGCTGGATGTGATCGAGAACGAGGGGCTGATCGACAATGTCCGGGCGCTGACGCCCTATTTCCTCGAGCGGCTGTCGCGGTTCAACGCGCATCCCCATGCCGGCGAGGTGCGCGGCGTCGGCTTCATGGGCGCGATCGAGATCGTCGCCGACAAGAAAAGGAAGACGCCCTTTGACGGCAAGCTGCGCATTTCCGAGCGCATTGCCAACAAGGCGCTGGAAAAGGGCCTGATCTGCCGTCCGCTCGGCGCTTCCGTCGTCCTTGCCCCGTCCTTCATCATCACGAAGGAGGAGCTCGACGCCATGTTTGACATGCTCGAGGAAACCTTCTCCGCTGTCTTTGCCGAGATCGGGTGATCCCCGACGGTTTTCACGCCTGAGCGTTGAGATGAACCAGTTCGGCATCGACGATCGTGCGCGTCCCCTCGGCGGCCGCCGTGCCGCCGATCTGCGCGGTGATGGAGCCGAAGGCGGCGCGCGCCAGAGCGGCCTCGTTCTGGCGGATGACGATAACGGTGTTGGGCAGAAGCTCGAGGAAGCCGTCATAGTCGAATGTGGCGATGATCATCTCGGGCGGCACGGCCGAGCGGGCTTGTTTCAGGCATTGCAGCGCGCCCTCAAGCACAAGCAGCGACGAACAGACAAGAGCCGAAGGCAGCTCTCCGCCGCCGGCAAGCAGAGCCTGCATCATGGTCTCGCCCGCCGCCGCGCTGTCATCGTCTGCCGTCAGCACGCGCGCCTCTGCGTCCCCACCGGCCGCCTCGCGGAAACCTTCAATGCGCTCGACGATCGCAGGATTATCCGGATGGCCGCAAAAGAATGCCATCCGTCGCGCGCCGGAGGCCATCACCGCTTCGGTGAGCAGTCTCGCATTTTCCCTGTGGTCGCTGGTGATCGCCTCGACGCTATCGCCCGGATAGTGCCGGTCGACCAGGACCATGGGCGTGCGCCGTCCGCGTTTGCGGGCAGCAGCCGGCGCGCGGGGCGCACAGGGCGCAAGCACCAGCCCATCGACCCCGCGCTCCACAAGGCTTTGCAAGGCGCGCGCCTCCAGCGCCGGATCCTCGCCGCTCGATGTCGTGATCAGCACCAGCCCTTCAGCCCGGCAGCAGGCCTCCAGATGCGCCATGAACCGGGCAAAGAACGGGTTGGCGATCTCCGGCGCGACAAATCCGACAGTGTGGCTGCGCCGCGTTTTCAGATTGCGCGCGGTCTGGTTGATCGTGTAGCCGTGCTCGGCAACGTAATCCTGGATGATCTTTTGCGTGCGCGCGCTGATCCGGTATTCGGAAGCGCGACCGCTCAGAACCATGGTGATCGTGGTCCTCGAATAGCCGGTGTCCTCCGCAATCTCGGATATGGTTTTCGCCATTGCCTGTCTTTCGTCCTGCCTGCCCGCGCCGCGTGCGGCTACAATAACGCGGCCCCGGCGCGAGCGCACGGGAAAAGGCCGTCAAGTTTCTGCAGAACCAGAGGCTGCAGGAAACGGAAGACCTAACGCTTCATCGCCGCCCTGATCTTGCGGTCTGCCTCCTGCAGCAGCGCGAAGGCCGCGAACTTTGCTGCGTGGAGAGCCGCAACGGCGCCGCCGGCCGGTTCGATGATCTCCCTGATGGAGGACATCTGTCGCGCCCCCTGCTCCAGATCTCGGTGATGGCCGGACGCGACCGCCCCGATGATGGCGCCGCCGAGCAGGACCGGTTCGGCCGTATCCGGCAGCGCAACCTTCAGCCCCGTCGCGTCCGCCAGGATGCGCCGCAACAGCGCGCTCTGGGCCGCGCCGCCGCTGACCACGATGGTTTCGAGCGGCAGACCCTTTTCCTTTTCCGCCTCGATAATCTGGCGGGTGCCGTAGCAAAGTCCGCAAAGGCCGGCGACGTAGAGCGACACGAGACCGTCCTCGCTCGTCTCGAGCTTGAGGCCGCTGATGACGCCGGTTGCCTGCGGATCGGCATAGGGCGCACGGTTGCCGAGGAATTCCGGCACCACCTGGATATCGCGGCCAAGAAAGGCCGCCTGCTCCGCTGAACCCGCTTTTTCGACCGCGCGCTTTTCCAGATAGACGGGAAGCGGCAAGCCCGCCGCCGCAGCCTTCTCGCGCATGGCGGAATAGGCGGGGTGGAGCGTGATCAGATGATCGAGTGCTGCGCCATAGGCCGACTGTCCACCCTCCAGAAGCCAGAAGCCCGGCACCATGGCGCCGAAATAAGGGCCCCAGACGCCATCGACGAAATTCGCATCCTTCGCCAGCGTCATGGCGCAGGCCGAGGTTCCCATGATCAGGGCCATCTGCGTTTCCGGCGGCAGGTTCTCGCCGTTCGGCCCCTCGCAGGCGAAGGTGCCAACGCCGCCGCAATGGGCATCGATCAAGGAGGCGCCGACCGGCGTTCCGGCGACAAGACCGAGTTCGGCGGCCGCGGTTTCCGTGAGCCCGTCGCCGAGCGGCGTCGCAATATCGACCACATTTGAACCGATGCGAGCGAAGTCGTTCTCGGCGAGTTCCGCAAGGCCGATCGCCCTGAAATAGCCGGCGTCCCAACGCCCCTCATGGGCGAGATAGGTCCATTTGCAGGTCACCGTGCAGACAGAGCGCTCTGTCGATCCCGTCGCCCGAAAGGAGAGGAAATCGGCGAGGTCAAAGAAATGCCCCGCAGCGGCGAAGGTCTCGGGCCGGTTCTCCTTCAGCCAGAGCAGTTTCGGGGTTTCCATTTCCGGCGAAATCCGGCCGCCGACATAGCGCAGCACGTCATGACCGCCGGCATTGAT
>NZ_CFHTCS010000014.1:0-30230 GCF_984369615.1 Martelella sp.
CTGCCACCGAAGTGCGGCAAAGATATCGAGGCGTCAGCGTGATCATGCCAGATAAAGGGAATATCGAGGGTCTCGTCGGTTATAGCAGGCGCAACTTCATGGTGCCGATCCCGCAGTTTGCGACATGGGAGGCATTCAACACCTGGCTGGAAGAGCAATGCCGCAAGCGCCAGCGCGACAGGTTGCGGGGCGAGAGCGAGACAATCGGAGAACGGCTGCAGCGCGATCTTGCTGCCATGCGCCGATTGCCGGCGTCGCCATTCAATGCCTGCGACCAGACGAGTGCCAGAGTCACGGCCCAGTCGCTCGTTCGCTACAAGACCAACGACTATTCCGTGCCGGTCGCCTATGGCCATCAGGATGTCTGGGTCCGGGGCTATGTCGACGAGGTGGTGATCGGCTGCCGTGGCGAGATCATCGCCCGCCATCCTCGGTGCTGGGAACGGGAAGACATCGTCTTCGACCCTGTGCATTACCTGCCGCTGATCGAGCAGAAGATCAATTCTCTGGATCAGGCGGCCCCTCTCCAGGGTTGGGATCTGCCGGACGAGTTCGCCACGCTGCGCCGCCTGATGGAGGGCCGCATGGCCAAACATGGCCGGCGGGAATATGTGCAGGTTCTGCGCTTACTGGAGAACTTTGACCTTGCGGACCTTCATGCGGCGGTGAAGCAAGCTATTCAGCTCGGCGCAATCGGCTTCGACGCCGTCAAGCATCTCATCCTGTGCCAGGTGGAGCGCCGACCACCGAGACTGGACCTGTCTATTTATCCCTACTCGCCGAGGGCGACGGTCGAGACGACATCGGCGAAGGCATATATGCGACTGCTTTGTGCACATGGGGAGGAAGCGGCATGAACACCGAAGTCCCGGAGATCCTGCTTTCCCATTATCTCAAAGCCCTCAAGCTGCCGACCTTCCAGCGCGAGTATCAAAAGCTGGCCCGGCTGTGCGCCACCGAAGGCATCGACCATGTCGGATACCTCACCCGGCTTGCCGAGCGGGAGATGATCGAACGGGATCGCCGTAAGGTCGAGCGCCGCATCAAGGCGGCACGGTTCCCGGCCGTCAAAAGCCTGGACAGCTTCGACTTCGCCGCCATCCCCAGGCTGAACAAAATGCAGGTGCTGGAATTGGCTCGATGCGAGTGGATCGAGCGGCGCGAGAACGTCATCGCCCTTGGTCCCAGCGGCACGGGCAAGACCCATGTGGCTCTTGGCCTCGGCCTGGCAGCCTGCCAGAAGGGCATGTCCGTCGGCTTTGCCACGACCGCAGCGCTGGTCAGCGAGATGATGGAGGCGCGTGACGATAGGCGTCTGCTGCGGTTCCAGAAGCAGATGGCCGCCTACCAGCTTCTCATCATCGATGAGCTGGGCTTCGTGCCGCTCTCCAAGACCGGCGCAGAATTGCTGTTCGAGCTGATCTGGCAACGCTACGAACGGGGCGCCACCCTGATTACCAGCAATCTTCCTTTTGACGAATGGACGGAAACTCTGGGATCCGAGCGTTTGACCGGCGCTCTGCTCGACCGCATCACCCATCACGTCAACATCCTCGAAATGAACGGCGACAGCTATCGTCTCGCCCAAAGCCGCGCCAAAAAGGCCGGCTGACACCCTTCGAAAAATCACCGCGCGCGCATGAGACCCCCGCTCGGGCTACGCCCTCCCGCGGGTCTCATGCGCGCGCCAAGATGGCCGATTATTGCGCCGCCGCGTGGCCGGTTTTTACTCCGCCGTTGACAACCTTCCCTTCTGGGCAACGTGACGCCGGCTCATTTCTTCAGAACAAGCCAGGCGGACCTTCAGATATAATTACACAGTGTAGATCCCCACGCGCTCCTGCTGTCGTCGCAGAAGGGTAAATATGTGGCCGACTTTTACGCCTTCCGCAGCAGAATGATCCCGCCGCTTCCGTGGATTAATTTTGCACGGCCGCTCTCCGTCGGACACGGCGGGTCGGGTCTCCAGAAATCGCGGGGATTCGCAACGATAACGAATTACTACACTATTTCAATGGCTTGAGCCACATCCGCCAGTTGGCCGAGAATTTTTCGGGCGAAGCACTCTCGTTTTGAACGAGGGACCACAAGGTTTCGGCCAACCGGCACGATCTCGTTACCCAACCCCCGAGCTCGCTGAAATCCAGTCCCATAGCCCAACGATCTTGATTGGGCGGATGCGAACAGCATGACCGACATCACTGAAGACGGTCAATTTGCAAACCGCATCCGCCCGGTTTCGGGCGCGCTCTTACAGCGGATACGGTTGGGACGGCTGTTCGATCGTAATCCACTTCAACTCGGTGAATTCATCAATCACCGCAATGCTATCGAACCGACCCCAACCGCTGGCCTTCGTGCCCCCATAAGGCGCTTGGGCCTCATTGGAGACGGTGGAACCGTTGATGTGCACCGCACCGGTCTGGATGCGCATTGCGACATCAAGTGCTCGTGCCATGTCTGTTCCGAAGACGGCAGCGGACAAGCCGTATTCAGTGTCATTGGCCACCCGCACAGCTTCCTCCGCGCCGCATACACGGATCACCTGCAAGATCGGACCAAAGGCTTCCTCGGAATAGATGCGCATCTCGGGTGTGACTCCGTCGAGCACAGTCGGTGCCATCAAGGTGGTGTCTGCGTGCCCGCCAGACCGTATCTTCGCACCCTTTGCGACCGCGTCGGCCAGCAAACCGTTCAAGCGATCAACGGCGCCCTGGCTGATGATCGGGCCAAGCGCGCAAGCCGCCTGGGAGCGTGGATCGCCCGCCTCCAGTTGTGCTGCCCGCGCAGCGAGTTTCTCGACAAACGCATCGGCGACAGACTCATCGACAATGGCGCGCTCGGTCGTCATACAGATCTGGCCCTGATAGAGAAATGCGCCGAAGATGGTCGCATTCACGGCGCCGTCGATATCCGCATCCGCAAGCACCACCATGGGCGACTTGTCGCCGAGTTCCATCAGGCTGCGCTTGAGATGGCGGCCACAAGCTGTGGCAATGATCCGGCCCACATGCGTCGAACCGGTGAAGTTAACACGCCGCACAGCCGGATGCGCGATCATTGCCTCCACGACTTCGGGCGCGTCCTTCGGGTCGTTGATCACGAAGTTGAGCGTTCCGGGGGGGAAACCGGCTGCATGGACGGCCTCGGCAACCAGCACATGGGTCTTGGGCGAGGTTTCCGATGCGCGGAAGACAACCGTGTTACCGCACATCAGCGGATAGGCGATAGCCCGTGCCGCCAGAACAATCGGCCCGTTCCAGGGTACGATCGACAGGATAACACCGACCGGCTGGCGCACGGTCATCGACAAAGTGCCCGGCTTGTCAGAGGGGATAGTGTTGCCCTGGATCTGCGTAGTCATCGCAGCGGCCTCGCGGAATACATTCGCCGCGAGCATGACATTGAAACGCGCCCAAAGATCGCCTGCCCCGACCTCGGCCTTCATCGCAAGAACGAACTCTTCTGTGCGCCTTTCGATCTCTTCGGCGGCCTTCATAAGCAGTACGCGGCGCTGGCCGGGGCCAGTCTGCGACCAGGATGCAAATGCGCGCTCGGCGGATTCGATCGCCGCCACGGCATCCTGCGGATTCGCGGCCGCGCCCTGCGTCACGACCTCGCCACTTACCGGTGAGCGGCGTTCAAATGTGACGTTGCCTGTAGCATTCCGGGGCTCGTTGTCGATATAGAGCTGAATAGTCATGCCATGTCCTTATGGAGTTTGTGTCGCTACTCTTGGGGCTCGCGCCGACCAGACGGTTGCGCGAAGATCTGTCTGGAGAACGGTCCAGTCTCAACCGCGCGCACTATCCGGCGCGCTTCCTTGGTTAGATTGCGCCGAACTTTTCAACGAGATCCGCACCCATGTTCGGAGAGGCGAAGCCCCGCATACCGATACCGCCATCGAAATTTAGGACGCCGCCGGTGCCTGGCGTATTGTCGCGACGATTGGCAAAGAAGACGTAGGCACCGGCATATTCCCGCGCATTAAATGCGCGCTCAAGTGGCAGCATCTGCTTCATCAGGTCGTCGAGCGGAATATCGGAAAACTTGATTCCCTGTTGTGAAAGCGCACTGGTTCCGGCGAGGTTGCTTCCGCCAACACCTCCCGGCGCGATACCGTTCACCCGCACATACGGTGCGAACTCATGCGCCATCTGCTTGATCATGCCGACCACTGCATGCTTCGTCGCGGTGTAAAGAACACCGCCACCGCCAGGATAGAAGGACGCGTTCGAAGCAGTGAAAATCATGTGGCCCTTGGTCTTGTAAAGCGCGGGCAATGCCGCCTTGGCCCCTAGGACATAGCCCTTGACGTTGATGCCGAACATCTCGTCGAAAGCAGATGACAAGTCGCCATCTTCTGTCGAAACCATGGTTTTCGAATAGTCCCAGATGCCGGCGTTGCCGATGAACGTGTCGAGCTTGCCGAAGGCCTTGAGACATTCGGCAACCGCCCGATTGTTGTCAGCCACCTCGCGCACATCACCCGCGATGCCAACAACCTTGTCGCCGAGTGCCTTCACGACCTCATCGATGCGCTCCTGCGAGCGGTCGAAGATTGCGACACGCGCGCCTTCCTCGACGAAGCGTTCGACGATGGCTTGTCCAAGACCGGACCCTCCGCCCGTCACGAGCGCGACTTGATCCTTGAGTTGCATTGTAATTCCTCCCGTATTTTAACGCTGCTTCTCAGCAGTTAATGTATATGAAGTCGCCGTCGACCTTTGCAGGAAACACCTTGAGTGCCTCACAAGCAGGCAGGGCCTTCACCTTGCCGGTTCTGACGCAAAATTTCGCGAAGTGCAGACTGCACTCGATAACTCCGTCCTCGATAAAACCGTCCGCGAGTGACCATGTGTCATGCGTACAGGTGTCTTGGACGGCGTGTATTTCGCCGTCCACTCGGCACACCAGTATCGGCTCAGGGCCACCTTCGAATACCTTCATCTCTCCCTCCGACACATCTGCCGAAGGGAACACCTTCATCCACGCCATTTTTACCCCATTAAAAGAAAAAGCTGAGATTGTTCGACAGGATTGTGCTCTGGTCGATCAGGATCGTGCGGCGCACAATCTCGAAGCCCGCTTCGGTTTCAACCCGACGCAGGACATCCCGTCGCTCACAAGCGAAAACGTCGAGCTGGCGCTCCTGCCGCGTCCTGTACACCATCGACGCCGAAATGACATTGATCGTGTTCTCATTCTCGGGAACGAGCATGACGTTGCTGATCAGATAGCGCAAGCGAGAGGCCGGGTTTTCGGACCACCCCACATCCGACAGGATCTTGCGGATCCGGCCTTTCATCGTGTGCCAGTTGTCGTCGAAATGAGCAAAGCCTTGCTCATCCGTATATTCCTGTGCCACTTCGCGCATGATTTTCGTTGAACGGATCGGCATCCAATAGTGAATGTCCTCAGCCAAAAGACTGAACCACTCTTTGTAACGGCGATCCGTCAGAAGCTTGGATTCCCAATACAGGAACTGTTCGACTTCGTGCTGAAGTTCCAGAGAAACGACCTTGGGCTTGCTTTCGAAGGCAGCCTTGAAAGTGTCATCGAGCATTTTTTCCTCCCTCAGTGCAGAACTATCTGCCGACAGCGTCGGCAGACGTTTGATACATATGCAGACATTTCCGCCGGTTGAACGTTACTCCGCGGCGAGCGGCCTTTGCTGGCTCCGACGGATGGCAGGCCAATCCGGTGCTGTCATGATCTCGGTCCAGTAGCGGTACAGGCCGCGCGCCGACTCCTCACTATAGGTGTAGGCGAAGCTCAGCCCGGGGAAGCCCTCAGGATTATCGGCCGTCACCGTATGTGTTCCCATCTCGATGTTGAACTTCTGGTTTTGAGCAACATGACCGCGCAGCACTTGTTGGATGTCGCACCAGTTTTCGCCATCATCCTGTTCGAACACGCCACCCGCCGAGAATGTGCGCGATGTGTTGCGACGCCATTCGTCCTTGATCTCCTGCGGGGCAGTTTTGTCAACGACAGTGAACGTCCAGACCTCGATCTCGTTTGGACCGCGAGGCTGCCACATGCGGACCGTGTTAATCCCTGCCAGGAACGACAGGTTCGGGAAGACGTTGGTATGGCAAAGATGTACATCTGCCCGTCCCTGACCCAAACGGCGCACGGTCTCCTCGTAAGCCGGCCCGGTCGTCAGGTATTCCGTCACCTTCGGTCCGAGAATTGTCATGTAAAACATCGGGTTACGCAGGAACAAGCCGCACCCGTGTCCGTTCTCCAAATGGACATTCAAGCCCTCCGTCGGAGGGGCAACCTGGGTAATATCCACATCTTCCGGCACGCCCGCCATGATGCCGGACAGGTGTGAGGTGGTGCCTGCATGATAAGCGTCCGAAGCGAACTGCTCTGCCGCGAACTTCCAGTTGCAGGGAATGACCCACTTCTGGATGCCGGGGATCGCCTCGGTCCCCTCCTCACAGCGGTCGAGCATAATGTCCATATAGAATTTGACGTCACCCAGGTATTCGTCGAGCGGAGGCGCGTCGGCGTCCCAGTTGGCAAAAATCAGGCCCTTGTAGGTTTCGACGCGCGCCTGCTTCGGTCCCCACTCCGCCTTGTTCAGGCAACCACCGAAGGCTTCCTTCTCCATCGGTACGCTTACCAGATCGCCACCCTGATTGTATGCCCAACCATGGTAGGTACATGTAAAGGACTTAGCGTTGCCCGAATCGGCCCGGCAGATCCTCATTCCGCGGTGCTGGCACTGGTTTAGGAACACCCGGATGCTGGCGTCCTTCTGGCGCACAACGACCACAGGATCCTCGCCGATGTAGGCGGTCGTGAAGTCGCCCGGCTTCGGGATTTGCGATTCGTGACCCATGCAAATCCAGGTGCGCGCAAAAATGCGCTCAAGCTCAAGACGATAAAGGGCCTCGTCAACATAAATCTTAGGATCGTACTTACCGCCCTTCTCGTCGACCATTGCAAGAATTTCGGCATCGGAATAAGCGCCAGCGGCGCCCGCAATCGTTCTTACGTTCATCTAAACTCCTCCCTGTGGCTTCGATGTCCGCCTTGTCCACTTAATGCAGACCATGCGTCCTTGTTTACATTTATCCGTTCCAGGCGACCTTGGCAATAAGAAAAGCATGCTTTACAATGAATGCCGGGGCGGGCATAAGGCAAATCTGTTGGGGGAGTGCAGTCAGAGGGAGGCCAAGGAGATGAATACATTTTGTGCGCGCATAGCAGGCGCGATGATGGTTGCGGCGACGGCGACGGGCGGTGTCTCCGCTCAGGTTGCGTCGATCACGACACCTCCTGCGGGTTCGGTCTGGAATACGATGGCTTCGGTCATCTCGGCCCAGGCCCAGAGGAGCGATGGCGGGCGGCTGGTGGTCCAGGCGTATAGCGGAAACGCACAGATGCTTCAGGCCGTGGACAGCAAGGACGCAGAATTCACACTTACTGACATCAATGACATGATCGTCGCGGTCGCGGGGGAGGGTGATTACTCTGCGCCGCTGCCGAATCTGCGTGTCTTGGCGAAGATCAATCCCTTTGCGGTGGGGCTGTTCGTCCGGGCGGATTCCGGCATGACGCGCGTGTCCGATCTCGCCGGGAAGCGTGTGCCCACGGGCTGGGAGGCTTTCCCGCTGAACCGTCCGCTGGTGAGTGCGCTTCTCGAGGCGGACGGGATCAGCTATGACGAAGTGGTTCAAATGCCGATCCCCGACATCATTCGCGGTGCCGATGCTTTGGCCTCGGGCCTGACGGATGCGGCCTTCTTCGCGGTGGGCGGGCCGAAGGTCGCCGAGGTTGGCGCGACGGTAGGCGGGGTCCGCTATCTTCAGGTCGCCTCGGATGAAAAGGCGCTCAAGGCGATACGCAAATACCGCCCGGCCTATTACTTCTCGGAGGTTACACCCTCGCCGGTTCGGGTGGGTATCGAAGCACCGATAATGATGCTGACATGGGACAATGTCCTTGTTGCCGGTGCCCATGTTTCCGACGAACAGGTCACGGCGCTGCTGGCCGCGATCTTCGATAATGTGGATGCGATCGGTGATTCCTATCCTCCGCTTCGCATGATGAACCTGGATACCGCCTATGTCGATTACCCGGGTGTGGAATATCATCCTGCTGCGGTGGCCTTCTTTGCCCAGCGTGGCGTCGCCATCCGTCCTGTTGACTGACAAGACTATGACTGTGTGCCGGGTCGGGAGACTTACCTGCCCGGTCCTTGTTTTTGTGTTCGCTCAACTCGGAGGGAGTGGGTCTTGGCTCAAACAACTGGCACCCGGACGCCGACGATTCGTCGTATCGCTGTCCATACACAGGCGGTGGCACTTTCGCTTCTGGCCATTTCCGTTGGGTTTGACGCGCCCAGCCGCCTCGGGCTGAACGTCTATGTCGAACAGATATTGGCAGTCGCTCTGGGGCTTGGCCTGGGCCTTGTGTTCCTGATCGACAGAAGAAGCGTCGGCGAGAGAGATCTGGGCAGCGGCGGCGAGAATGATCCGGTGCCTGGTGGCAGTTCCATTGACTGGATTCTTGCGGTTCTGGGGCTGTTCCTTTCTCTATATGTTGCGGTGAACTACGCCGATATCGTCTCTCGTGTGATGTCCGCTCCCGCCGATATCGTGGCAATGGCCATTGGGCTGGCTCTGCTGGTGCTCGAGGGGTTGCGCCGGGTCGTGGGCTGGACCCTGGTTCTGGTGGTGCTCTTCATTGTCGGTTACGGGATGATCGGCCACCTGGTTCCGGGTGCGATGCAGACGCGACAGGTCTCTCCGGATCGTCTGTTGTCCTATATCGCCTTCGATGCCAACGGCATGCTCGGGCTTACCATGAATGTGTCCGTAACGGTCGTTGCCGCGTTCGTGCTGTTCGGGCAGATCCTCGTGCGGGCGGGCGGTGGCGAGTTCTTCAACGACATCGCGCTTTCCGCATTGGGGCGTCGCCGCGGCGGCGCGGCCAAAATTTCGATTCTCGCCTCGGCGCTTTTTGGCACGATTTCCGGGGTCGTGGTTTCCAACATAGTCGCGACCGGGGTGGTCACCATCCGACTGATGATCCGCTCGGGGTATCGGCCCCAGATGGCTGCCGCAGTCGAGGCCGTCGCCTCGACCGGAGGGCAGATCGCCCCCCCGGTCATGGGGGCAGTCGCCTTCCTAATGGCCGATTTCCTCGGCGTTTCATATGCGCAGATTGCCATTGCTGCGATCATCCCGGCCGCGCTCTATTACTTTGCGGTGTACTGTCAGGTTGATCTTGAGGCCGCCAAGGCCAATATCGCCCCCCTGCATGAGGATGAAATTCCTTCTGCGCTCGGCACTCTGCGTCGCGGGGGTATCTTCATCCTGCCGTTTGCCGTGATCGTGATCGGCATGTTCTGGCTGGGCCAGCGGCCGGAAACGGCGGCACTCTGGGCGGCCGGCGTTGCCCTGATCTGCGGCATCGCATACGGCTACGGTGGTCGGCGCATCACGCTGCGGATGATCTGGCAATCGCTCGCCGACGCCGGCATCTCCATGACCGAGATCCTGATGATCGCCGCTGCCGCCGGCTTCATCATTGGCGTTCTCAACATCACCGGGCTGGGTTTTGTCGGCACCTTCGCGCTGGCCGAGATCGGTCGGGGCAACCTTCCGCTGCTCTTGTTCCTCACGGCCGTTGCCAGTGTTGTTCTTGGCATGGGGATGCCGACGGTTGCCGTCTATCTTTTGCTGGCGGTCCTTCTTACCCCGCCTCTGGTAGAGGCCGGGATCACACCGATGGCCGCCCATTTCTTCATCTTCTACCTGGGCATGATGTCAATGGTGACCCCGCCTGTCGGCATCGGCGCCTTCTTCGCCGCCGCGCTGGCCGGGGCCCCGCCGATGCAGACCGCATTCGTCTCGATGCGCCTCGGCTGGACAGCCTACATCATTCCCTTCATCTTCGTGGTCACGCCCGCCCTGCTGATGCAGGGAACCCCGGTTGAAATCTTTCTGGCCGCGTCTGCCGCGGCAATTGGGGTCTATGCCATATCCGTCGCCATGGTTGGCTGGTTCGGGGGCATGTTGTCAGGCTACGAACGCGCAGTCCTGGGCTTTGGCGGAGTGCTGCTTCTTATGCCGGAAGCATTGGGTGGCGGGTACACCCTCATGCTCCATGGCCTGGGTGTCGCAATCATGGTGGCACTTCAGTGGCTGCGCAGGGCGATGGTGCCGGGATAAATGCATCCTACGATGCCACATCGCTGAATTACAACCACGAGGAAAGGACAATAACCTCCATGAATTACAGCTTCCCGCTGCCTCCTGCCGTCAGCCTGCCTATCGCCGGTCGGGATGAGCGTTTTCCTGTGCGTCGGGTCTTCTGCGTCGGACGCAACTATGCAGAGCATGCGCGAGAGATGGGCAAGGATCCGGATCGCGATCCGCCGTTTTTCTTCACCAAACCCGCCGATGCCGTTGTCGAAGATGGGCAGACCGTCGCCTATCCGCCCGAAACGCAGAACTTCCACTATGAAGCCGAACTGGTGATCGCCATCGGCAAGGCTGGCACGGATATTCCCGAGGAACAGGCGCGCGACCACATCTTCGGCTACGCCATCGGCAACGACCTGACGCGGCGGGACTTGCAGCTTGCTGCTCGCGCGGCAGGCCGGCCCTGGGACTGGGGCAAGTCGTTTGATCGCTCGGCGGTGATAGGTCCGATCCACACTGGCGCGCCGGTCGGCAAGCCCGAGCATGGCCGGATCCAGTTGACGCTGAATGGCACCGTCAAGCAAAGCGCCGATCTGCAAGACCTGATCTGGTCGGTGCCAGAGATCATCTCGATCCTGTCGCGGTCGATGGAGATCCGGCCCGGCGATCTGGTGATGACAGGCACGCCTGCGGGTGTCGGCGCGATGCAGGTGGGCGATGTATGCGTCGTCTCGATCAGTCGGCTGGGAGAGATCACCACGACCATCGGACCGCGCGCGAAGGGACCCGTCGGATGACCTTCCGCCTTCACAATTTCTTCCGCTCATCGACCTCGACGCGGCTGCGCGCTGCCCTCAACCTCAAGGGCGTCGCCTATGACTATGTGCCCTATGTCCTGCGCAAGGGAGAAACCCGCACGCCCGAATTCCTGGCAATGAACCCTGCCGGACTTGTGCCGGTTCTGGAACGCGACGATGGCCAGGTTCTCGTGCAGTCGCTTGCCATTATCGAATGGCTCGACGAAACCCAGCCCGGGCCGCAGCTCTTGCCTGAGGGGGCAGACGCGCGCGCGCGCGTGCGCGCGCTTTCATACATGATCGCCTGCGAGATCCACCCCCTGAACAACCTGCGCGTCCTGACCCGCCTGGCCGAGCAATTCGGCGCCGACGAGGCCGCGCAGAAAGCCTGGTTCACCGAATGGGTCGCAACCACCTTTGACCCGCTCGAAATCATGCTGGCGCAAGACAGTCGCACCGGCCGTTTCTGCCACGGTGACACGCCGGGGTTCGCTGATTGCTGCCTTTATGCGCAGGTCTGGAACAACCGACGTTTCGACATTGATACAAGCCGCTGGCCCACCATCGCGAGGATATTCCAGGCGGCCGACGCGCTGCCCGCTTTCCGCGACGCCGCGCCAGCACATCAACCAGATGCGGTATGACGCAATACCGACAGAAGCCGGACTCTCCTGAAGCGAGTGAGACGCCGGATATCTCGAAGAGGACACATGGACACCAGACCAGAAGCCCCGCCACCCCTTAGCGGCATCCGCATTGTCGAAATCGGCCACTTCATTGCCGCTCCGTTCGCCACTCGCGTTCTCGGCGATCTTGGCGCCGAAATCATCAAGATCGAACCGCCCGATGGGGATCCTGTGCGGGGCTGGGGCGCGCAATCCAACGGTGCGTCGCTGTGGTGGAGCGTTCATGGTCGCAACAAGCGTTCGGTCGCGGTCGATCTCAAAAGCCCCGAAGGGGTCGAGGCCGTGGGACGTGTCATCGCGCGCTCTGATGCGCTGATCGAGAATCAGCGCCCCGGCGGTCTGGCGCGTCTCGGCTTCGATCTTAAAAGGCTGCAGGAACTGAGGCCGGGTCTCGTAGTGGCCCATGTCTCGGGATATGGACAGACCGGCCCGATGCGTGACCGTGCTGCATTCGGCGTCATTGGCGAGGCGATCGGGGGATTGCGCCACCTGACCGACCATCCGCCCGGCACGACCGATATGCCGCCGCCACGCGTAGGCATCAGCATCGGCGATTCCGTTGCCGGACTTTATGCAGTGATCGGCG
Organism: Martelella sp.; assembly: GCF_984369615.1. Classification (NCBI taxonomy): domain Bacteria; kingdom Pseudomonadati; phylum Pseudomonadota; class Alphaproteobacteria; order Hyphomicrobiales; family Aurantimonadaceae; genus Martelella; species Martelella sp. Next base: position 12,236 of record NZ_CFHTCS010000014.1, read on the forward strand.
TTCTCGCCGGTCTTTTGCGCCGAGACGGTCGGACGGACAGCCGTGGCGCCGACGATGACCAGATCTGCACCGTCGATATCGCCCTTACAGAAGCCGTCCTGTCGCTGATGGAAGGGATCGTCACGGAATATGGCGCGCTCGGGCTTGTGCGTCAACCCGTCGGGGCGCGGATCGCGTCGGCGGCACCCACCAGTGCCTATCCCTCGGCGGATGGCCGCTGGGTCATCATCGCCGCGAATTCCGATCTGCTTTTTCAGCGCCTGACGGCGCTGATCGGGCGCGCGGATCTGGCGGCAAGGCCGGAGTTGCAGAGCAATGCGGGCCGCCTCAAGCATGTGGACGAGCTTGACGAGGCGATTTCCGCCTGGTCCCGCCAGTTCGATGCCGGGCGACTTGCAGAGCTTCTGGCCAAGGCAGACATCCCCTCGACGCTGATCTATACTGCGGCAGAAATTGCCGATGATCCGCAGTTCCGCGCGCGGGGCATGGTGCGCGAAGTCAGCGATCCGCGCCATGGCAACCTGCTTCATCCCGGCATTGTGCCGCATTTCCCCGATTCCCCCGGCGCGATCCGTTGCACCGGCCCGGATGTCGGGCAAGATACCGAAGCGGTTCTGGCCGAGATTGCGGGCTATTCGAAGGATGAAATCAAGTTGCTCTACCAGAAGGGAGTAATAGCATGACCGCCGTCCAGATCGTTGAAGTCGGCCCCCGCGATGGCTTTCAGAACATCGGTCCCTTCATCCCGACCGAGACCAAGATCGCCGTGATCCGCGAGCTTGCCGCCGCGGGCGTGAAGCGGATGGAGATCACCTCCTTCGTCAGTCCGCGCGCCATTCCGCAACTCGCCGATGCAGGCGAAGTTCTGGCCGATGTTCTGGCCCAGGGCCGTGTTGTGCCGCAGGTGCTGGTCCCCAATGCCCGCTATGGCCAGAAGGCAATCACGGCGGGGGCGCGGTTCCTGTCCTATGTCATCTCGGTTTCGGAAAGCCACAGCCGATCGAACGTGCGCGCCACGCCGGATGAGGCCCTCGCCGATTACGCCCGGCTCGTCGCCCAGGCGCCCGACGGCCTGCGGATGCGGTTCAACCTCGCCACTGCATTCCATTGCCCATTCGAAGGCGTGACTCCGGCCAGCGCTGTCCTCGCAATTCTGGGACGCGCGCTGGAAATCTGCCCCGATGCCGAGATCTGCCTTTGCGACACGACCGGTCGCGGCGAACCGGCGCAGGTCGCGGAATTGTTCGAGGCGGCGATGGCGCGCTTCCCCGCCGTTTCCGCCTGGGCGATGCATGCACATGATACCTACGGCCACGGCACGGCAAATGTGCGCGCGAGCTATGATCAGGGTGTGCGCGTCTTCGATTCCGCGATTGGCGGGCTCGGCGGCTGCCCCTATGCCCCCGGCGCCAGCGGCAACGTCGCCACCGAGGATCTCGTGAGTCTGTTCCAGGATTACGGCGTGGAAACCGGAGTGGACCTTGTAGCTTTGGCGCCGATCGCTGCCGCCGTCCAAGCCCTGCCGGGCGCGAATTGCAGTCGGAACGGGATCGGCGTAGAGGACGGCGACAAAAACAAGGCAGAGTCCAAGTTGAAAATTGACAGCATGCTTACGACTGCCTATGAATCAAGCTGATTATAATGAAGAGCGCTGGGAGGAAAGAATGACCGGAGACACGAAAATCGATCAGAGGATTGTAGAGAAAGCTCGTGCTTTCAACCTCTTGTCCCCGCCGGATGACTATTTCGACGATCCAAGCAAATATTTTCGTCTTTTGCGCGATGGTGACCCGGTTCACCAGCAAGAAGACGGCACCGTTCTTTTAACCCGCTACGACGATGTGCGCCAGGTATGGCGAGACCTGTCAGGTCTCGTTTACAAGGGCGAGTATTTTGAGAAGAAATTCGGCAAGGGGCCCCTGCTTGAGCATCACACATCGACGATGCTGTTCCGTGACAACCCCGATCACGACCGGTTGCGCGATATCGTCAACCCCTTCTTCTCTCAGACGTCCATCAAGTCTCTGACAGACTTTACCCAAGACGTGATTGATCGTGAGATCAAGAAGGTCAAGCAAATGGGCGAGTTCGATTTCGTGCGAGATTTCGCGTTCCGGATCCCGGTAGCACTTATTTGCAGGGTCATCGGCGTTCCGGTTGAAGATGCCGACTATATCCAGGGCGTGGGGCGCAAAGTGCTTTTCCCACTTAACCCGCAGGTGCCGGCCGAAGCAATCAAACAGGGCCATGAAGCGGTCACGGAGTTCATGGGCTATCTGCGACCTTTTCTCGATGAGGTCAAGGCGCGCGCCACGATCGACCCGGCCGAGAGTATCCTTTGCGCGATGGCTGCGGCTCAGCGTGAGGGCGTTGAAGTCAGCGACGCCGAAATCCTGCATATGTGCATCGTGACGCTCAATGGCGGCCATGAGACCACCACAAACCTCATCTCTCAGGCGGTGCATTTCCTGATGGACGACCCCGAGAGCAAACAGCAACTGCGTGAGGGCGCGGTCCCTCTGCCTACGGCACTCGAAGAGCTGATTCGCTTCATCACACCGCTTCAGCTTCAGGGACGGCGCACGGTGAACGATGTGGAGCTTGCCAGTGGAAATGGCACGATCCCGGCTGGCACCGAGGTGGTTCTTGCCCAAGCCTCGGCGAACAGGGACGAGCGGATCTTCGAGAACCCCGACAAGCTTGATCTTGCGCGGCGTCCGAACAATCATGTCGCGTTTGGTGCGGGGATCCATGTCTGCCTGGGTCGACCACTTGCGAGGATGGAGGCGCCGATAGCCATTGCCGCCGTGCTGAAGGAACTACCGACCATGGTCCGCAACGGCGAGACACGCTTTCAGCGCAGCACGCGGTTCAGGGGGTTGGAGCAATTCCCGGTACGGCTGGCTTGATCCGCGATGACCGCGGGCATTGAGGTATTCTCATGATAACGGGCAATCCATGGGTGGCCCGCTATCATGGGCGCAAGTTGATAAGGAGAAAAAATGAAGATCTGTCGCTTCCACAAGAACCGTATCGGTCTTGTTCAGGACGGTGAGGTTGTCGATGTAACCTCGGCCCTCGACCTCTTGCCGCAGGTGCGCTACCCGTTGCCGCGGTATGACCCGTTGATCGCCCATCTCGATCAACTCAAGGAAGCATTCTTTGAGGCTGCCAAGACCGGAGAGCGTCGGCTCGCCCTTGAGCTGGCTTTCGATTCACCCATTGCAAACCCCGGCAAGCTTGTCGCGGCGCCTGTGAACTACGTCAAGCACCTGGAAGAGGCGCGCGCGCAGAAGGATCTACACCAAGGCAATGCAGCCCAGGTGCGGGTGATTCACGAGACGGGCCTGTTTCTAAAGGCCACCAGCAGTCTTATCGGCCCCTCCGAGCCGGTGACGCTGCGCTTCCCTGATCGCCGCAGCGATCACGAAATCGAACTCGCGGTCGTCATCGGCAAACGCGCCGACCGGGTGTCGGCGGAGCGCGCGCTGGAGCACGTCGCAGGATATGCGATCGGGCTTGACATGACGGCGCGCGGCGCCGAGGAGCGCAGCATGCGCAAGTCCATAGATAGCTATTCGGTGCTGGGTCCGTGGCTTGTAACTGCCGATGAAATCGTCGATCCGTCCCAGCTCGACTTCGAACTGAAGGTGGACGGCGTCACCAGGCAGAAGGCGAATACGCGTGATCTTGTGCTGAGCGTGCCGGAACTCATCGAGATGGCCAGCCGATTCTATACACTGGAAGTGGGCGACGTCATCTTCACCGGGACGCCCGAGGGAGTCGGGCAGGTTGAGCCGGGCAACAAGATCCATGCCTGGATTGACCGGATTGGATCAATGGAGATCGACGTCACCTGAAGTCGATAAAAAACCGGCCATCACCGCTTTGGGTGGCCGGTTTCAATCCCTGTGGCTGTGTCAATTCATCTCGGATTCCAGCGCTGCGGGAATTGATGGGCGCGTGTTCTTACCTGTAGCCTGAAGAAATACCGTAAGCGTTGTAAGTAGCTGATGTTGCTCCTCAAGAGCGAGATCATCCAACAGCAGCGACCTCAACCTTTCGACACGACCGAACGCCTTGGCGTAGAGTAACTCTCCGGCGGGAGTGAGGTCCAGCAGTTTCTGTCTTTGATCCGTATCACTCTTCTTGATCCGAAGCAAACCTCGCCTCTCGAGAGAGCTCGCTGTTCGTCCGCAACTGGCCTTGTCAACTGCGGCGCGCCGGGCCACTTCCGTAACTGAAAGGCCTGGGAAGCTGTGCGTTGTTGCGATAATGATCCAGCTCACAGGCGATAGCTTCAGGCCAGCCATGGCCTCGTCAAAAGCATACAGAAAGACTTGGTAGCTACGCCGAATCAGATGCGCGGGATGATCAGTAAGAACTCGAAAATCGTCTTCTTTTCCCGTGGTTTCGGCTGGTTGACGCTCGATCAAACTTTCGTTGCCCAACAATCTCTTTATTCTCACCTGTCCACCTATGGCGCAACACCGTTTGATGCTGCCTGCAATCTAGAGCTATCAGAAGGACATGAGGCCTTCTGATAGGAATTGATACAAGCTATGCGGAGAAAGACCAAGCAAATAAAGGCGTCACTACACGTATCTTCCGCATTTTAAGGTTCATCGGGGACATGCGAGCTAAGTGGCAGCCGCTCGACGAGCGTATCGATGCTTTGAATGACGATCTGTGTGAGCATGCGCGGACTGACGAAGCTGTGAACCGTCTGACCTCGATCCCGGGCATCGGCGTCCTTGGCACGACTGCGCTCGTTGCAGATGTTGGAGACGGTGAGGCGTTTCGCGAAGCCCGCGACGTCCCAGCTTGGCTCGGTCTCGTGCCGAAGCAGATGACGACAGGCGGGAAGCCGCGGCTACTCAGCGTCACCAAGCGGGGCAATATCTACCGTAAACGCTCATTTCCATGCGCGTTGACGCGGTCCGCTTGACCGGACGGGCGTGTCCTCCGGTGGCTTTTGATCAGGTAGCGGTAGTTTTGGCGAAGTTGAAGGACAGCAAATCAGTGATGTCGGCGTCTGTGGCGCGCTGTGGCAATTCGCTGAGGACATAGCGCAGTAGGCCAGGCGTTCGATGCCGCAGGCGCGGCACGTCAGCATCGGACTGTAGACAGCACTTGCCCTGGCTCCGTCCACGGTGTCGCTGAACAGCCAGGATTTTCTGCCGGTAGCAATGCCCGTTAATTCTGCCCATGTCGGCGATGAAGTCGAGGTCTATTATCGCTGGCATCCGTATTTCGCCCAGAGGGTTTCCATTCGCCGCGTCGAAGAACTCGCGACAGGTCGGTTTTTGAAGCTTTTGGGGCCGACGTGTGTCTCGATCTCGATTTCTGGATGATTGATCCTGTGGTGTGCAGCGGCATGAGCATGGGAACGGCACGCGCCGATCCTGCGGCGCTGATCGAACTGAACAAGCCGGTCACCGGTGGCGACGAGCCTGCACTCTTCCGAGGTGGACTCGTCCATCGAGCTGCGACCTTCAAGAAGAGTTCCCCGTGGACAGGAACCTTCTCTTCCAGCCGCACCCGGAGGTGGTCGCCGACGACCACGGCATCCAGCCCAAGCGCTTCACGCAGGCTTCATCGCTCAGATGGCGGCGATGTAGCATGTTGCTGTGAAGTTGGTTGCGAGCTTGTCATATCGAGTTGCGACGCGTCTCCAATCCTTGAGGCGGCAGAAGGTGCGTTCGATGATATTCCTGCGCTTATAGGCCTCAGGGTCGAAGGGCTGGATCTGTTTTCGGGTTGGATTGTTGGGGATCACAGGCTCGGCACCGCGCGCGATGAGGAAAGTGCGAAGCGCATTGCTGTCATATGCAGTGTCGGCGGCACATAGATTGCGAAAGAACCCTGATCGTCGCGCTATAAGGCGATGCGATAGCGGCGACCGTATGTGATGAGTTTGGATTGGTGGAAGCGACCAGTCCGATGTTGTTAACCTACATCCGTCAAGGGGGAGGCGCAGAATCTCAGATGAATTCAGACATAGCGCCTGACGTCAGGGCCGGGCGTCAGGCCCATGACAAGGTTGGCAATGCTGCGCGCGTCTATGCCATAATGACGATAGAGGTCGCCGATTGTACCGGTCTGGCCGAAATTCTCGACGCCAAGCGAGATGGCGCGATGGCCTTTGACGGAACCCAGCCATGCCAGCGTTGCCGGGTGCCCGTCGATGATCGTTACGATCACGCAATGTGGCGGCAGTTGCGCGAACAGCCGTTCAACAGTTGACAGGGCTTGCGCGTTCCCGTGCGCCCGTGCCCGTTGCGCTGCGGTCCAACCCGAATTCAGGCGGTCAGCTGATGTTACAGCCAGAACCGCAACATCACGGCGGTTTTCGCCAAGAATGGCAGCGGCCGAAATTGCCTCGGGTGCGATGACGCCTTGATAGGCGATGACCACTTCGCAATTCGGCCCTGGCTTGCGCAGCCAATAGCCGCCGTCGATGGCCCCTTGACGAAAGGCGTCGTCATGACGCTTGCCGGGCTGCTCAAGCGGGTTCGTCGATAGGCGCAGATAGACAGACCCGCCGGTCTCGTCTCGAAGCCAAGTGCGTTCGTCCACATAAGCTTCGCCATCCCTTTGCAGATAGTCGAGGGCCCAAGCCATTATGACTGCCAATTCGTCGGCAAAAGCGGGTTCGAAGGCCGCCAGCCCATCCTGCGCAATTCCAATCAGCGGCGTTCCGATGGATTGGTGCGCACCGCCTTCCGGAGCCAGCGTGACGCCGGACGGAGTCCCCACGATCATGAAGCGAGCGTCCTGATAGCAGGCATAGTTCAGCGCATCGAGGCCGCGATAAACGAAAGGATCATAGACCGTTCCAATCGGAATCAGCCGTTTGCCGAACAGGCTGTGCGACAAGCCCGCCGCTGCTAAAAGGAGAAACAGGTTCATTTCTGCGATGCCGAGTTCGATATGTTGCCCATCAGGCGTGAACTCCCATCTCGCGGTTGAAGGGATGCGGTGTTCGGTGAAAGTATCCGCCTGCGCCTTCCGCGCAAACAGCTTGCGCCGGTTGACCCAAGGTCCCAGATTGGTCGTGCCCGTCACATCCGGCGATGTGGTGACAATCCGCGCGGCAAGTTCACTGTCCCCCTTCGACAGGTCATCGAGGATCTTACCGAAGGCCATTTGGGTGGAAATCTCACGGAAGGTTGAAAGCTCGATGACGGGCACCGGCAGTTTCGTGTCGTGATGGCGGCGGCGGCCCTTGCTGAAGAAGGGCGCCCTGTCCAGATAGCTCTGGAACGCCTCAGGGTCCGCAATGGTGGCGAACTTGTCCCACTCTTGGCCGGTGGGCACGCCCATATGGCTCTGCCAGCTTTCAAACTGGCTCTTGGTCATCAAACCGCCGTGGTTGTCTTTGTGGCCCGCAATCGGCGTGCCCCAGCCCTTGATCGTATAGGCCAGAAAACAGACCGGGCGATCATGGTCGATGGCGGCAAAGGTCTCCGCCATGGTTTCCACGCAGTTTCCGCCAAGGTTCTCCATCAGGGTCGCCAGTTCATCGTCGGACCGGCTGTCGATCAGCCGGGTCACATCGCCCTGATCGCCCAAATCCTCCATCAGCCGCTTGCGCCAGACGGCCCCGCCCATGAAAGTCAGCGCCGAATACAGCTGGTTCGGGCAATCATCGACCCAGTCACGCAGCGCGCGGCCCCCCGGCTCTGCAAAAGCCGCGCGTTGCAGCCGCCCGTATTTGACCCGCACGACATCCCAACCGAAAGCTTCGAAGATCGCCTCGACCCGGGCAAAAAGGCCCTCGCGCACGATACCGTCCAGCGACTGCCGGTTGTAGTCGATGATCCACCAGCAATTGCGAAGATCATTCTTCCAGCCCTCCTGCAACGCCTCATAGATGTTGCCTTCATCAAGCTCGGCATCGCCGACCAGCGCCACCATGCGCCCAAGGGGCAAGGTCTGGCCCCAGGACTTCGCCGAGATGTAATCCTGGATGATCGCGGCAAAAGAGGTGATCGCCACACCCAGACCAACCGACCCCGTGGAGAAATCCACATCATCGACATCCTTGGTGCGCGAGGGATAGGATTGCACGCCCTCAAAGCCGCGGAAGTTTTCCATTCGCGCAAGGTCCATATTGCCCATCAGATATTGAATCGCATGGAACACCGGCGAGGCATGGGGCTTCACCGCGACCCGGTCCTGCGGGCGGAGCGCCGAGAAATAAAGGGCGGTCAGTATCGAGACCATCGAAGCCGAAGAGGCCTGATGACCGCCGATCTTGATGCCGTCCACCTTGGGGCGGATGTGGTTGGCATGATGGATCATCCAGTGGGACAGCCACAACAAGCGTTGTTCGATAGTCTTGAGATCGGTCATCGCGACTGTTCCTGAGGATTAATTCTTACGGGCATACTATCTTCACGAAGGCGCGTTTTCCCGGCTATTATGAGCGCATCATTCCTGATAATTGGCTCGTATCGCCACGAATGGAGAGATTTGCGCTGATGCCCGCCAAACTAGATCACTTCGATTCAGAGATCCTGCGCGTCCTGCATAATGATGGCCGCCTTACAATCAACGATTTGAGCGCCCGGATCGGCCTGAGCCCTTCTCCAACCGCCCGCCGCCTGCGCCATCTGGAAGAAATCGGTGTCATCACCGGCTACGCCGCACTGATCAACGAGGCCACCCTCGGTTTCGGCTTTACGGTCTTTGTCTCGGTACAACTGGACAAACAGGTGGACGAGGCGCTGGCCACGTTTGAGGCCGCGATTGCCACCTTCCCCCAGGTTGTCGACTGCTGGCTGATGACCGGAAACCGGGATTACCTGCTGCGAGTAGCCACCACCGGGCTGGAGGAATTCGAGCGCTTCCTCGTCGGTCGCTTGACGAAAGTCCGAGGCGTGGCGTCGATAGAATCCTCAATCCCGCTGCGCCGCGTCAAGGCAGGTCTTGGACGGATTGTTTAGGCTCACGTCCTGCACGCTTCACGCATTTCCGAACATGACCAAGCAGATGCTAGTGATCAACATGACCTACTGCCTGTTTCGTGAACCCTGACATCATGCTGCAGCCATCTGTAGTGGGCTGCGACCGGCGCGTTCGTGGCCGATCATCAGCGCCACATCATGGATCGTGCGAAACAGGAACAGGCGTACGAAACGGCGAAACCATTGCCATGACGGAAAATGCACCGGCGGTCCAAGGTATGGTCCCAGAGTATCAATCGGCTTGACTACCCGTGGGAAGATATGCATAAGAGATAGTGTGCATGCTTAATTCTCGGACGCCGTTGTTGGATTACTATCCTGGGGTGGAGGCGATCGTGAAAAGGGCGGGCGAATGGAGGAATAGGCGCATCTTTACGGTTCCGAAATGTGCGGCGCTGCGCGCCCTTGGTGAGGATTATGGCCGTATTGAACGATTTTGCGGGGAGGAGAAGGCCGGTGGCGATCCAAGTGGTGTTTATTGATTCGGCGGGCGAACGGCGTGAGGTTTCGTCGCAAGAAGGGCAGTCGTTGATGGAGGCCGCAACTATGGCGGGTGTGCCGGGCATTGACGCGGATTGCGGGGGAGCGTGTGCGTGCGCCACTTGTCAAGTCTATGTCGATGCCATTTGGCTCCCTCTACTTCCACCAGTTGGGGAAGGTGAATCTAGTATGCTGGAATTTGCGGCCAATCGGCAGGACGGCAGTCGGCTTGCTTGTCAGATACGGCTCGCCCCGAATCTTGACGGCCTCACCGTTACCACCCCGGAATTCCAGTTCTGATATGTATGTGACGCTTTCTGTCTGAGGGCGCAAAACGGAGGATCATATGTCGCTTACCGAGAAGCCTGTGGAAACCGCGGAACGAAGGTCGTTCTACGACAAAATCGACAGCAGTTCCTATACTGCGCTCTGGACTGTGCTGTCGAATATCATCACGCCTGAGCCCAGGAGCGGTTGCGTGCCGCATCTTTGGCATTTCGACGAAGCCAAGTCCTATCTGCTGGAAGCTGGCGGGTTGATCACCGCGGAGGAAGCCGAGCGGCGTGTTCTCGTGCTGGAAAATCCTGGGCTGCGCGGCCAATCCCGGATCACGACCTCGCTTTATGCCGGCCTGCAGGTCGTCATGCCGGGTGAGGTCGCCCCTGCACACCGTCATAGCCAGTCGGCCCTGCGCTTCGTATTGGATGGTTGCGGCGCGCATACCTCGGTCGATGGCGAGCGTACAGTCATGCAGTTCGGCGATTTCGTGATCACCCCGCCCGGTGCTTGGCATGATCACGGCAACGACAGCGACGCGCCGATGATCTGGCTCGACGGTCTCGACATTCCTATCGTGTCGGTGTTCGACGCCTCCTTCGCTGAAGAGCATCACGCGGATCAGCAGCCAATCACCCGCCAGCCCGAAGACAGCACCTGGCGTTATGGCGCCAACATGCTTCCGGTCGATTACGAACCGACCAGAGTATCGTCGCCAATCTTCAACTATCCTTACGAACGCTCGCGCGAAGCGCTTGACCACCTCTTGAAGCAGGGGGAGATCGACCCCTTCCACGGTATCAAGATGCGCTATATCAACCCGGTGGACGGCGGCTGGGCCATGCCGACGATTTCGCCATGCTTGCAGCTCCTTCCGAAGGGGTTCAAGACGCAGCCTTACCGATCGACCGATGCGACGGTGTTTGTGGTCACTGAAGGAACCGGTCGCAGTGTCATAAACGGCAAGACCTATGAATGGGGTCCGAAGGATCTGTTCGTGGTTCCGAGCTGGCACACCGTCACGCATGAGGCGGATAGCGATGGCGTAATGTTCTCTTACTCCGATCGCGTTTGTCAAGAGAAGCTTGGGCTTTGGCGGGAGGACCGAGGAAACGCGGTTCCGCTCAACGCATAGTCCGATGGGTATGGCGTGCGTTGGCCGCGCGCTTGCCGATCCCGACAGAAAATCCACGCAAATCGGAATATCAATTCATGAAACATGAACTTCTCACGGTCGATGACGTGACGGGTTGCTGGGCAATCATGCCCACGCCGTCCAAGCCCAACGCTTCGGACCCGAGCGCAGAGGACACGGTCGATCTGGACGAAACTGCTCGCGTCGTGGAGGCTCTAATCGCCTCGGGCGTGAACGGGATTCTCTCTCTCGGTACCTTGGGGGAGGGCGCCACTACAACCTGGGACGAGAAGCGCGGTTTCATGCAGACGCTCGTCGAGGTGGGGCGCGGCCGCGTTCCCATCTTCGGCGGCGCGACCGCCCTCAATACCCGCGACTCCATCAGCATGACCAAGGCCGCGCGCGAGATCGGGCTTGACGGGGTGATGCTGGGGCTTCCAATGTGGGTGCAGCCTGATGTGCCTACTGCTGTTCAGTTCTTTCGTGATGTGGCCGAAGCCTGCCCGGACATGGCGATCTGTGCTTACGCCAACCCCGAGGCATTCAAGTTCGAGTTCCCGCGTGCCTTCTGGGCGCAGATCTCTGAAATTCCGCAGATTGTGTCCGCAAAGTACATAAACACCGCTGCGCTTTATACCGACCTGAACCTGACCAAGCGCCGTATTCGACTGATGCCGCTTGATGTGGACTATTATGCCGCCGCCCGGCTCGACCCTGAACACTGCACAGCGTTCTGGACCAGTGGTGCGGTTTGCGGGCCTACTCCGGTGATCCAGCTTCGGGATCTTGTGGCGGAGGCGGTGAAGAGCGGCGATTGGACCCGTGCCAAAGCACTGACCGACAGAATTGGCCTCACATATCGGACACTCTTCCCCAACGGTTCGTTCAAGGAGTTCTCAGTTTACAACATCGGTATTGAGAAAGCCCGTATGGACGCGGCAGGCTGGATGGTCGCGGGGCCTTGTCGTCCGCCCTATCATCTGGTTCCCGAGACGGTTCTGGAAGGCGCGCGGGAATCCGGTCGGCAATGGGCAAAACTAGTTGCCGAGCTTGAGGCAGAGGGCGGAAAGTGACAGGTCGGCAGCTTGACTTTTACTTCGACTTCATGAGCCCCTTCGCCTACCTGGCATTTCACAAGGTGCCGGAGCTCTGCAAGCGATACGGACTGGAATTTCGCCCTCATGTCGTGAACCTCCCCCAACTCAAGCTCATGGCGGGGAACACCGCCCCACCCAATGTCAGCCTTCCGTTGAAGATCCGCTATCTGAGCAAGGATCTCGACCGTTGGGCTGAGAAATATGGTGTGCCTTTGATCTTCCCGAAGTCGCTCGCCTCCGAGAAGCTCAACAAGGCTTTCCTCTATGCATTGGCTAAGGGCGAGGGCGAAGTCTTCATCCGCGCTGGTTGGGACCGGGTCTGGGGCGAAGGTGCAGATCTGGCCGACCCTGCGTTGCTGGCTGAATTGGCGAATCGTTTGGGCTGGAGTCCCGAGTCGCTTTCGGCTTGGGTTTCTTCGCAGGAGGCCGCAGACCAATACGAGGCTAGCACGCAAGCTGCGCATGAGGCCGGCGTGTTCGGTACGCCCACGATGATCGTGGGAGATCAGATGTGGTGGGGCAACGACCGCCTCATGTTCATGGAAAGAACGCTCCAACAGGGGCTTTGACATCAATGCCATCCATCCAAGGGGAGGAATATTATGGCTCTTCAAAAACTGTCGCACGCGCACTTGTGGGTTAAGAACCTCGATGAGTCGGTGCGGTTTCACACCGACGTATTGGGGCTCGAGGAAGTCGCCCGGCAAGATGGCACTGTCTACCTGACGTGCGGTACCGATGGAACTTACGACGTGGCCGTAACCGAAGGTGGTACGGGCGTCATCAGCTTTGCGATCGCTGCGGATGATGAGGAAGACCTCAAGCAGTACAGCAAGCGCGTTTCTGACGCTGGTGTCCAGGTGCGGGCGATGACGGACAGCGATCCGGGCGTAGAGAAAATCATCGAGTTTGACCTGCCGCCCCAGAAGCAGAAAATGCAGATTGCGCTTCTGCGATCCGAAGCGCGCAAGCACTACTACAATCCGGCTGCGCGCAAGGCCAACCACCTGAGCGGACTGGCGCCGCTTGATCTCGACCATGTCACGCTGCGCGTCGGACCGGATGCGACGCAGACGATCGAATTCCTGACCAAACATGTCGATTTCTATGCCGCTGACATTGTCGAGTTCCCAGGCGGCGAGGGGCGTCTTGCGGCCTGGATGCATGTCGGCGACTATCATCATGACGTGGCGATGTTTGCTGGTGCGCCTCATGAGACGCTCGACCATCTCGCATGGACGATCCCGAACCTCGAATACATGAAGCTCATGCTCGATCAAATCGCACGCGGTGGGATAATGACTGAAGCAGGCCCGGGTCGCCATGGCGTGGGTTCGAATCTTTATTCCTATTTCTTCACGCCGGATGGCAACCGCTATGAGCTTTCGGGCGAAATGCCGCGTTGTGTGGACCGCAAGGCAGGCCCGTTCATTTGGAAGGCCGACCAGCCGGGCATTTTCAGTTCTTGGGGCGCTCCGTTCCCCGAGAGCTTCAAAGAGGGTTCCTAACTCAGGGCAGGAACGCGCCATAGGCGCGGACAAGTAATCAGCGGATGACGCGTAGCACAGGACTTCGCGTCATCCGCATTATTGACTGAGGAAGACCCCGATGGAACGTATCATCATCATAGGCGGCGGCTTGGCTGCAGTGACCGCGGCGAAAACGCTACGAACAGAAGGCTTCGAGGGCGCCGTCACGATCCTCTCGGAGGAACGGCACCTTCCTTATGACCGACCGCCGCTGTCGAAGGCGGTGCTTCAGGGTGCGGCGGACGCACAGAGCACCTGCCTGCTGAAAGCCGAGGTAGCGCAAAATCTCGCCATCGACCTTCAGATCAACCAACGCGCCGAAGCAATCGACCGGGACGCGCAGGTTGTTCGGCTCTCTTCGAGCCAACGCCTGCCCTATGACCGCCTGCTGATCGCGACCGGTAGTCGCGCCCGCACGCTTGATGGCCCCTTCGAGGGCAAAGGCAATGTTTTCTATCTGCGCACCATTGATGATGCGGAGTGCTTGCGCGCGCAAATGGTGCCAGGAAAGCGCCTTTTGTCGATCGGCGCGGGTTGGATTGGTCTTGAAGTTGCGGCAACAGCCCGCAAAAGCGGGATGGAGGCAGTGGTCGTAGAACTCGCCGACCGACTCTGCGGTCGGAGTCTGCCACCGGATGTCGGCGTCGCTTTGGCTGATGTCCACCGTAGCAATGGCACCGTGATCCACTTGAATACCTCGATCGTGACGGTAGGCGGAGAGGATCAGGTTGAAAGCGTGACGCTATCAAACGGGGAAATGCTGGCGGTCGACGTGGTCGTTATCGGTATCGGCGCGATAGCTAATGATGCCATTGCGAGGGAGGCTGGCCTTGAGACCGGCAATGGTGTCATCGTTGACGAATTTCTGCGTACGTCCGACCCGCTGATTTACGCGGCCGGTGATGTGGCGGCGATGCGTGTTGGCGATGGCCAGCCGACACGGATGGAATCCTGGGCCAATGCGCAGGACCAGGCCGCCGCCGCCGCACGAAACATGCTGGGGAAGAAGGAGCCCTATGCAATCAACACTTGGTTCTGGTCTGATCAATACGACCTCAACATCCAGATGATCGGGGATAACCAGCCAGAGGGGGGAACTATACTTGTGCGGAAGGGCGAAGGAAGGTCGTTCACGCGTTTCGCGGTCATCGGCGATGTGCTGGTAGGTGCCATCTGTTTCGGCGCGCCACGCGACATGGCGATCGTTCGCCGTCTCATCTCGAAGGGCTACGCTGTCACGGACGATTCTCTGATCACAGCAACTGACCTGCGTAAACTGCTGTAAACATAGAAGGCTACCCTACTACGCGAAGTGCGGGCGACAGTATCAATAACAATTTGATACATCAGGGAGGAAAAATATGCGTCAAGTTTGTTTTACCGCTACAGTTGGAGCTTGTCTGGCTCTGGCGCAGACCAGTGATTCTCGGGCACAGGAAGCAGACCAAAACGGCTGGTATCTCCGGGGCGGACCCGTGGGGATATTCTTCAGCCCCGGAGCCGATCTGTCCGTCGGAGGTGCACCATTTCCGGGCGCCGATGTTTCGGTCGACGACAACTACTCGTTGAGCTTCGATGTCGGCTATCGCGTCAACGAGCAGATTTCCGCCACCTTCACATTCGGAATCCCACCTACCGCAGAGATTCGCGGCGACGGATCCCTTGCTGGAGCATATCTCGGGGACGTGACTTACGCCCCTGCGATTCTTGCGCTCCAGTATCGGTTTCCCACCGGGAATCCGATGTTCGAGCCCTATGTTGGCGCGGGTATCAATTACACTATGATACTGGACTCGAAAGCGCGCGATGTTGCCGGATTCGATGTGGATAACGCTTGGGGCACCGTCCTTCAAGTTGGTTTCGAAAGCATGATTGATGAGCGATTGGGCGTATACTTCGACGTCAAGAAAATTTGGCTAGAAGCCGATGTCGGCGGCACATTGGGCGTTGGCGGGCCGGCGGCGGCAGGAAAGGCGACGCTCGATCCTCTGCTTGTCGGTACTGGTCTGATCTGGCGTTTCTGAAACACGACCTCCGGCACCAGTTTCAGGGTATCTGTGCCGCAACTCCATGTAAGGGAAATACTGTGATGATGGAACTCTACTACATGCCGGCGGCCTGTTCGTTGGCTGCTCACATCAGTTGTCTGGAAGCGGGCTTACCCGTGACCTGCCGGATGGTTGTGATGGACCCGTCTGGGAACAAGGTCGAGGGTGAGGATTATACCAAGATCAATCCACTCGGTCTGGTGCCGACGATCGTTGATGGCGAGACTAGGCTCTCTGAAGTCGCCGTGGTGCTGCAATACATTGCGGACAAGGCCGACGGGAAACTCGGCAAAGTGACGGGAGAGGAGCGCTGGAAGCTTCTCGAAACCCTGAACTTCATCGCCACAGAGATTCACAAGTCGCTAGCGCCGCTGTTTCGTGCCGATCTGCCAGCCGAAGCCCGTCCCTTCTTCGAGAAAATGGCCACCGGCCGTTTGATCGAAGCGCAGAACCGCATCGGAGATGCCGGTTATCTGGTAGGCGACAGTTTTACGGTGGCCGATGCCTATCTCTTCACGGTGCTCGGCTGGTGCAACTTCCTCAAGATGGATATGTCTCTATGGCCGAAGCTTGGCGAATACGCGCGGCGGATTGGTGGCCGACCGTCTGTCCAGCAGGCGCTTAAAGAAGAAGGGCTTGCATAACCTCTCGCCACTATCCAGCGCTCGACGTTCAGCACGACACCTTCGACCTTGGCCTTGTCACGCGGTTTGCGGCTTCTGGTCGGTGGGACGGTCGTATGGTAATGTTCGGCCATTGCAGCGAAGGTGGCATTGAGCGTTGGTTCGAACCACAGTGCCTTGGCAAAGCCCGCCTTCATCCCAAGTCTCCAGCGCTTGCCGAAGCCGTTCTGGCACGAATCAACGGTCAAGAATACCGGGATTCAATGGGGTGTAGGCGGCGCGTACACTGGGCTGCCGTTTCCTGTTCCGTTAATATGTCGCCGCCGGTTACCGTATCGATCCGCACTGGAGTGGCATCGTGCAAGTCGCGCACGCATCGCATGCCAATCTCTGCGACGGTCCCAATGACGGTATGGCACGGGCCGGGGTTCAGGTCGGCTATAAATTTTGACGATACATTCATTGGCAGTGGGTGTCATTACCAAAACTCTGTGCACGTGCGATTGGCGCGCAGCACACGCTCTCGCCTTGCATTGTGCCGCCGGCGCGCCATAGAAGTATCGACATGAATATAGCGATGTTTACCAATACCTACACGCCGCATATTGGTGGGGTCGCCCGCAGCGTGTCGGGCTTGGCGGAGGAACTGCGGGCGCGAGGTCACTCGGTCCTCGTCGTCGCGCCGGAATTCCCCGACATGCCGGAAAACGAGGTGGGCGTGATCCGGATGCCGGCGATCCAGCGCTTCGCGGGCAGCGACTTTTCCGCTCCCGTCCCGATTACCCTGACCCTTGCCGGAAAGCTGGACGAGTTCAGGCCCGATATCATCCACGCCCACCATCCGTTCCTGCTCGGAGATACCGCACTTCGCATCTCGGCATCCCGCAACCTGCCGGTCGCCTTTACGTACCACACGCGATACGAACTCTACGGCCACTATGTCGCGCAGGATTCGCCGGCCCTGGAACGGCTGGTACTCAGCCTCGCCCTCGGCTATTGCGACCTCTGCGACGCCATCATCGCCCCGAGCGAGAGCATCAAGGTTTTCCTGAACGAGCATGGAGTCGCCGTGACCGTCACCGTTATCCCGACGGGGATAGAAGCGTCCCGTTTCGACCATGGTAACGGCAAGCGCATCAGGGCCGAACTCGGCATCGGGCCGGATGCCTTCGTCGTTGGGCATGTCGGGCGTCTGGCACGGGAAAAGAACCTCGGCTATCTTACGGACGCCATCGGCCTGTTCCTTGCTGCTCATGACGGCGCTCATTTTCTGGTTGCGGGCGGTGGCGACATGCAGGAGCCCATGCGGGATGCTTTCGCGCGTTCCGGGCTTGCCGACCGGGTTCACCTGCTGGGGCCGGTCGAAGGCGAACGATTGTCCGACGTTTACGCCGCGATGGACGTCTTTGCCTTCTCGTCCCATTCCGAGACCCAAGGACTGGTGCTGGCCGAGGCGATGACGGCCGGGGTGCCGGTGGTGGCGTTGGAGGCGCCCGGCGCTCGGGAGGTTGTCGTGGATGGAAGCAATGGCCGGCTCTTGCCTGCGGACGCATCAGCCGCTCGGTTCGCAGAGGCGGTCGGATGGGTCGCAGAGCTCTCGGTGGCGGACAGAGCACCCCTGATCCAGGTGGCGCGCACGACCGCGGCGACCTATTCGCGCCCTGAAGCTGCCCGCCGGACGTTGCGCCTGTATGAAACCCTGTTGGACGGGCATCGCGAGGTGAGGTCATTGGATGATAGTCCGTGGGCGGCTGCGAGGCGCGCCCTGGCAACGGAATGGGTGAACCGCCCCGGGTTTGCCGGAGGCTCCAACTCTTGAGTAGGATGGAGCATCA
>NZ_CFHTCS010000015.1:0-29876 GCF_984369615.1 Martelella sp.
GAGCGCGCCGGCCTGGTTGAAGGCGGTCATGGTGAAGGAAATGCCGAATTTCACCGGAGTCAGCGCGATGCCCTTCCTGATCACCGGGCTCGCCTTGTTGAAGTCGATGATCGCCTTGCGGCGGGCGCGATAGTCGGCGGATTGCTCCAGTTCCTCGACCACGCGCAGGATGATGTTGTCCTCCACCGTCTGGTGATAGGGCGTTACATCGCGGCCGGAGCCGTTGGGGCCGTAGAAATTCGCCTTGCGGATATCGAGCGGGTCTTTCTGCATCGCATAGGCGATCTCCTCGATGAAGCGCTCGCCGGCCAGCATGCCCTGCGGTCCGCCGAAACCGCGATAGGCGGTGTTCGAGCAGGTATGCGTCTTGAGTGGCCGCGAGACCATGTGCACGTTCGGATAATAATAGGAACTGTCAGCGTGAAACAGCGTGCGGTCGGTCACCGGTCCGGACAGGTCCGAGGAAAAGCCGCAGCGCGCGGCAAAGGTCGCGTCGACGCCTTCGATCACGCCGTCATCGTCAAAGCCGATATCGTAGAAGGCGACGAAGTCGTGACGCTTGCCGGTGATCGCCATGTCCTCGTCGCGGTCGGGCCGCACCTTGATGGCGCGGTTGAGTTTCTTGGCCGCAAGGGCCGCGATTGCGGCAAAGCCGTTGCCCTGCGTCTCCTTGCCGCCGAAGCCGCCGCCCATGCGCCGCTGATAGACGGTGACGGCGTTCGACGGAATGTTGAGCACATGGCCGACGATGTGCTGGATCTCGCTTGGATGCTGGGTGGACGACCAGACGGCAACCTCGTCATCCTCGCCGGGAATGGCGAGCGCGATCTGGCTTTCGAGGTAGAAATGCTCCTGCCCGCCGATCTCCATCTCTCCGGTGATCCTGCGGGGCGCCTTGTCGAGCGCGGCCCTCGCATCGCCGCGCTGCAATGTCATCGGGGTGATGACATTGGGCGCGTCATGGGCAATCGCGTCGCGGACGCTGGTCCAGAAGGGCAGGTCTTCATAGGCGACCTTCGCCAGCCTTGCAGCGGCGCGGGCCTGATGCCGGGTTTCGGCGATCACCGCGAACATGATCTGGCCGTGATACTCGACCTCTTCATTGGCAAACAGCGGTTCGTCGTGATTGCCGCCCGAGGAAATGTCATTGGTGCCTGGCACGTCCTTTGCCGACAGCACGGCGACAACCCCAGGGGCTTTCTCCACGGCCGAGAGATCCATTGCGGCGATGCGCGCATGCGGGCGCTCGGAAAGGCCGAGGCCGACATGCAGGAGGCCTGCGGGTTCCGGAATATCATCGATATATTCGGCTGTGCCGGCGACATGCTTGTGAGCGGAATCATGGACGCGGGCCTTGTGCATGCCGCCGGAAATCTCGGTCTTCAGCGTCAGCGCTTCATTGGTCTGCTTGTCCATCTCAGGCCTCCTCGCGTTCGAAGCGTGAAAGCTCCTGCGGGCTGCCGCCGGTTTCCAGCAGCAGGCGGGAGAGCAGGTTCCTGGCTGCCAACATACGGTACTCCGCCGTCGCGCGCATATCGGTCATCGGCTGGTAGTCGCTCTCAAAGGCCTGCCGCGCCGCTTCCACGGTCTCGGTCGTCCACGGCTTGCCGGCAAGGGCGGCCTCCACATGGGCCGCGCGCTTGGGAATGCCGGCCATGCCGCCATAGGCGATCCGGATTCTGTCGACCGTGCCATCGCGCGCAAGTTCCAGATAGAACGCGCCGCAAAGGGCGGAAATATCCTCCTCGCGGCGTTTGGAAACCTTGTAGACGGCGTAGTGCGCGCCCTTGGCCGGCTTCGGAACGGTGAGCGACAGCACGAATTCGCCCGGCCGTCTGTCCTGCTTGCCGTAGTCGCGGAAAAAATCCTCAAGCGCGATGGAGCGCGTGCCGTCCTTCGATTGCAGCGTCAGCGTCGCCCCGAGGGCGATCAGGGCAGGCGGCGTATCGCCGATCGGCGAGCCATTGGCGACATTGCCGCCGATCGTGCCCATATTGCGCACCTGCTCGCCGCCGATGCGGTTGATCAGCCGGGAGAGCGCCGGGATCTTGCCGGCAAGCGCCGGAAAGGCTTCCGTATAGGTGACGCCCGCGCCGATGATGAAGCTTTTCTCCGTTTCGGTAATCGTCTGCAGCTCTTCCAGGTGGCTGATGAAGACCATCGGGTTCAGCTCGCGCATCTGCTTGGTGACCCAGAGGCCCACATCGGTGGAACCGGCAACGATGGTCGCATCGCGGTATTCGGCGAGCACCTCGGCAAGGGCCTCGGCGGAGCCGGGAATGATCCCGCGCTTGCTTTCGTTGCCGATGGTGATGGTCTCGCCGGTCTTCATCGCCGCGAGCTTCGCCAGGATGGTCTCGCGCTCGCGCGCCAGCGCATCGAAGGCCGCATCCGGACGTACGGCGGAGGCCTTCTCCGCCGCCTTGATGATCGGCTCATAGCCGGTGCAGCGACAGAGATTGCCCTGCAACGCCTTTTCGATGGCCTGACGCGAAGGTTTCTCGTTTTCCATCCACAGCGCGTAGAGCGACATGACGAAACCCGGCGTGCAGAAGCCGCATTGCGAGCCGTTCATGTCGACCATGGCCTGCTGGACAGGGTGCAACACGCCGTCTTTTGCCGCCAGGTGCTCGACAGTGACGACATGGGTGGCGTTCAGCGACGCGGTGAAGCGGATGCAGGCATTGACCGTCTCGTAGACGAGCCTGCCGCGCGTCAGCCTGCCGACGAGCACGGTGCAGGCGCCGCAATCGCCTTCCGCACAGCCTTCCTTGGAGCCGGTCAGGCGCCGTTCAATGCGCAGATAGTCAAGCAGGGTTTCCGACGGCGAGAACCTGTCGCGCGTCACCTCCCTGTCATTCAGGATGAACCGTATCGTCATCAAAATTCCTTCAGAAATACCCGGAGGCCGGCGCTATTGCGCGGTCCAGCCGCCGTCAATCGAAATATGCGTGCCGGTGACCTGGCAGGCGGCGTCGCTCGCTAGATAAAGCGCCGCGGCGGCAATCTGCTCGACGGTCACGAACTGCTTGGTCGGCTGGGCGGCGAGAAGAACGTCGGTCTTCACCTGTTCTTCCGTCAGGCCGCGCGCTTTCGCCGTATCCGGGATCTGCCTTTCCACGAGCGGCGTCAGCACATAGCCGGGGCAGATGGCGTTGACCGTGATGTTGTGGCGGGCAAGTTCCAGCGCGACCGTCTTCGTCAGCCCCATCATGCCGTGCTTTGCCGCCACATAGGCGGATTTGAACGGCGAGGCGACCAGCCCGTGGGCCGAGACAAGGTTGATGATCCGCCCGTGGCCCGCCTGCTTCATCAGCGGAACCGCATGGTGGATCGTATGGAAAGAACTCGTCAGATTGATGGCAATGATCTGGTCCCATTTTTCCGGCGGAAAATCCTCGATCGGACTGACATGCTGGATGCCGGCATTGTTGACCAGGACGTCGAGGCTTCCGAAGGTTTGGCGGGCCGTCGCGATCAGGTCCGCAATCTCGTCCGGCTTGGTCATGTCGGCGGGATGGTAGATCACCGAGCCGTCGCCGGTGCTGCCGATGCGCTCGACGGCCTGGTTGATGGTCTCTTCCGTGCCGAAGCCGTTGATGACGAGATTGTCGCCGGCCTTTGCGAAGCCTTCGGCAATGCCGAGGCCTATACCGCTTGTGGAGCCGGTCACCACTACAGTGCGCGCCATGATATGTCTGCCATTCCCGTTTTTGTTGTTGTTTGCGATTTGCCGGAAAGGTTATGCGCAAACCGGAAGCCATGCAATTGCTTGCATGCCGCGGGACGGCAAGAAATATGCGCCGCCGCAGGGCGCGCGACGGGCGGTGAACACAGCGTTTCGCAAGTGGCGACATCCCGTCCCGTGACTTGGAGCGGGCGATGCTCCATATCAGCGCCAACGCAATTCAGCTTTTGGCTTGGAAGGACGATCTGATGGAACTGGGTGTCTTCACATTTGCCGATGTCGACCCGTCTGACGGCATTGATCGCGGGAAAGAGGCGGAACGCCGCATGCGGGACCTGATGGAGGAAATCAGGCTGGCGGATGATGTCGGGCTCGACGTCTTTGGCGTCGGCGAGCACCACCGCGTCGACTATCTGGTCTCTTCTCCGGCAACCGTGCTCGCCGGCGCCGCCACGATCACGAAGACTATCCGGCTGACGAGCGCGGTCTCGATCCTGTCATCGGATGATCCCGTACGCGTGTTCCAGCAGTTTTCCTCCGTTGACCTGCTGTCCTCGGGACGGGCGGAGATCATGGCCGGGCGAGGCTCCTTCATCGAAAGTTTTCCGCTGTTCGGCTATCCGCTGGAAGCCTATGACGACCTCTTTTCCGAAAAACTCGATCTCCTGTTGAAAATCCGCGACAACGAAAGGGTCACCTGGTCGGGCAACACGCGCGCGCCGCTCAAGGACCAGCCGGTCTATCCGCGCCCGGTGCAGAACCCGTTGCCGGTCTGGATCGCCGCAGGCGGCACGCCGCAGTCGATGGCCCGCGCCGGCTTTCTCGGCCTGCCGCTGATCATCGCCATCCTGGGCGGCCAGCCGCGCCGGTTTGCGCCGCTCTTCGATATCCACCGCCAGGCGGGCCTGCAGGCGGGTCACGACTTGGCGAAGCTGAAGCGCGGCATTTCCGTTCACGGGTTCCTCGCCGACACGGCGGAAGAGGCCGCCGACATCTTCTTCGAACCGCAGAAGGCCGTGATGGACAGGCTAGGGCGCGAGCGCGGCTGGGGGCCGCAGAGCCGGGCGCAGTTCGATGCCTCGATGGGACCGGAAGGCGCGCTCTTCGTCGGCGGGCCGGAGGACCTTGCGCGCAAGATTGTCGCCCACCAGCGCATTTTCGGTCTCGACCGGTTCATGATTCAGTTCGCCGTCGGGCTTGTGCCGCAAGCGCAAGTGTTGCATGCCATCGAGCTGTTCGGCAAAAAGGTCGCGCCGATGGTGCGCGAAATGCTCGCCGACGGCGAACCGGTTTAGAATTCGAAAGTTGAAAAGAGGGCCTGAATGATCGTCACGACAGAAGAAGAGCTTCAGGCCCTGAAGGACATCGGCCGCATCTGCGCGGGCGCGGTCGACATCATGTCGAAGGCGCTGGAGCCCGGCATTACGACGCTTGAACTTGATAAGATCGGCCGCAGGTTCCTGGAAGACAACGGCGCGCAGTCGGCGCCGGAAGTGACCTATCGGTTTCCCGGAGCGACCTGCATTTCCGTCAACGAGGAAGTTGCCCACGGCATTCCAGGCGAGCGTGTGATTGCCGCCGGAGACCTCGTCAATATTGATGTTTCGGCCGAGAAGAACGGCTTTTTCTCCGACACCGGCGCATCCTTCGCCGTGCCGCCGGTGACAGCGAAGATCAAGCGCCTCTGCCGCGACGGCAAGCGGGCGATGTGGACGGGCATCAACCAGGTGAAACCCGGCGGCGAATTCGCCGATATCGGCAATGCCATCGGCGATTTTGCCCGCAAGAATCGATATTCGCTGATCCGCAACCTCGCAAGCCACGGCATCGGCCGCTCGCTGCACGAGGAGCCCGCCGAGCTTTCCACCTGGCCGGACCCGAGCGAACGCCGGCGCATTGCCGAGGGGCATGTGTTCACTGTCGAGCCGTTTCTTTCGCTCGGCGGCGAATTCGCCGAGGAGGAAGAGGACCGGGACTGGGTGCTCTATTCGATCCCGAAGGCGCTGACGGTCCAGTTCGAGCACACGCTGGTGGCAACCCGAAACGGCCCGGTGATCCTGACGCTGCCCGACGGCGAGTAGTATGCTCTCTGCTTGCGGCGCGAAGGCGTCTGCAAGACCTGAACAATGTTTAATTTCTCTTTCGACCGTTTTTTGCCATAGATGGGCAGCGAACTCCTTCGTTCCCGTACTCTTGCGGAAGGTCTGCCTCTTGTTTCAGTCGTTTTTTCCGAAGCCGAAACTGTTTTTCGCCTCCGCCCTGATCTGGGCGCTGGTCGCAATCGCCGGCTGGTACGGCGTGGTGCGCGAACTGGGTGTTGCCGTAGGCTTCGCGCCCTATCCGGAAGGGGAGCAGCCGATCGGGCTTGCGCATTTCGTCACGCCCGACTTCCTGTGGTTCTACCTTTATTATGCCGTGTTCTCGGTGATCTTCGGCGTGTTCTGGTGGATCGTCGGTGACAATCGCAAATGGCAGCCCTGGTCGGTTTGGGGGTCGCAACTGATCATCTTCGTCACCTATTTCTCGGTGCAGATTTCGGTTGCCATCAACAACTGGCGCCGTCCTTTCGGGGATACGTTGCAGGCCGCGCTGCAGGGCGAAGGCGGCATCACGGTCGGCGATTTCTATACGCTGATGCTGATCTTCCTGCAGATCGCCTTTCTGAGCGTCACTCTTTTCATCGTTTCGCGCTTCTTCATCAGCCACTACATCTTCCGCTGGCGCACGGCGATGAATGATTACTATACCGGCATGTGGGAGCGCGTCCGTCATATCGAGGGCGCATCCCAGCGCGTTCAGGAAGACACGATGCGTTTCGCCTCGATCATGGAAGGGCTCGGTGTTTCGATGATCGATTCGGTGATGACGCTGATCGCCTTCCTGCCGGTGCTGTTCTCGCTGTCGCAATATGTCACCGAACTGCCGATCGTCGGCGCGATTCCCGCTCCGCTTTTCACCGCGGCGATCTTCTGGTCGCTGTTCGGCACGATTTTGCTCGTCGTGGTCGGCATCAAGCTACCGGGACTGGAGTTTCGCAACCAGCGCGTCGAGGCCGCCTATCGTAAGGAACTGGTCTATGGCGAGGACCATGAGGACCGCGCCGATCCGGTCACGCTGCAGGAGCTCTTCACCAATGTGCGCCGCAATTACTTCCGGCTCTATCTGCACTACACCTACTTCAATCTCGCCCGCAGTCTCTACCTTCAGGCCGACAATATCTTCGGCTATTTCATTCTGGTGCCGGCGATCGTCGCCGGCGCGGTCACCTACGGTCTCGTGCAGCAGATCGTGACAGCCTTCGGCCAGGTTGCCTCCTCGTTCCAGTATCTCGTGATGTCCTGGTCGACCATCATCGAGCTGATTTCGATCTACAAGCGCCTGAAGGCCTTCGAGGCTGCGATCTTCGGTCAGCAACTGCCGGAGATCGACCGCGAGGACTATCAGGAGCCGGGCGGCGCGGTGGCCGATACGCATCCCGATTGAGCAAATTGAAACCGCCGCCGTCTGAAGCGACTTCAAACGGCGGTGTTTCGCGCCTATTATGCTGGCGGTATTTCGCGCCTTCAGGGGGATAGCGCCATGGTCATGCTCATCGTTGCCGTGCTGGTTTTCACGGGCATTCATCTCATCAACACTTTCGCGCCGGGGTTTCGCCGCTCGATGATCGATCGTCTGGGCGAGAACGGTTGGAAGGGGGTCTTTTCGCTCGCGGCGCTGGCAGCGCTCGTCTTCATGATCTGGGCCTTCGGCCGGGCCCGTCAGGAAGGCATCGTGCTCTACACGCCGCCCTTCTGGATGGCGCACGTCACCCTTCTTCTGATGCTTCTCGCGATGATCTGTCTTGCCGCAAGCTTCTTTCCGCCGGGTCGGATCACGACGATGGCCAAGCATCCGATGGTGCTGTCCGTGAAGATCTGGGCTTTCGCCCATCTTCTGGCCAATGGCGAGGCGGCATCCGTCATCCTCTTTGCCGGCCTTCTCGTCTGGGCGGTGATCCTCAGGATTTCGCTGGCACGGCGCGAGCGCTCCGGCAACTACAGTCGCAAGCCCTTTGTCTCCGCGCGCTACGATGCCTATGCTTTCGTCCTCGGGGTCGTGCTCTGGGGACTGTTCATCTGGAAGCTTCACATCTGGCTGATCGGCGTTCCGGTGCCGCTCGCCATGTGAAAACAGGCCGCCCGGTGCAATATCACCGTTGCCCCGCGGCTTTTTCCCTTACAACGGGATGAAAAAACGGCTAGAAGGCCCGGCACTGGAGAATGAAATCGTGCCGGAGTGACGGAATGGCAAATCAGGACGACAGTTTTATCCGCGAGGTCAACGAGGAGCTGCGTTCCGACAGGATGAAGGATGCGTGGCGGCGCTTCGGGCGTTATCTGATCGCCCTTGCCGTCCTGCTCGTCGTCGGAACCGCGGGCTGGCGCGGCTATGAATACTGGCAGGCGCGTGAAGCGGCCCAGTCCGGCGATGTTTTCCTGACCGCGCTGAACCAGATCGAAGCCGGCAATCTTGCCGCCGCCGAAGAGACGCTGTCGAAGCTCGAGTCCGAAGGCCATGGGGCCTATCCGGTTCTTGCCGAACTGCGCGCCGCGACGCTTCTTTCCGAAGCGGGCGATACGGCCGCAGCGGTCTCCGCCTTCTCTTCGATTGGCAAGGATCGCAGCGTGCCGGAAGCGATCCGCGACGCCGCCAAGCTGCGCGCCGGCTGGCTGCTGGTCGATACCGGGACCTATGAACAGGTTTCGGCGGAAGTGGAAGCGCTTGCCAATGACGGCAATCCGTTCCGCTTCTCCGCCCGGGAGATTCTCGGTCTTTCCGCCTATGGCCACCAGGACTACGCCCGCGCCCAGCAATGGTTCGAGGACGTCGCCAACGACCCCGAAGCCCCGCGCAATGTCTTGAACCGCGTGCAGATCCTGCTCGAGGTCATGACTGCCAATGGCGAAATCAAGGACGCCGGCTGAGCCGGCCCGCGAGGAACAGATGAATTTCAAGGTCGCGATCGTCGGAAGGCCGAATGTCGGCAAGTCCACGCTGTTCAACCGTCTGGTCGGACAGAAGCTGGCGCTTGTTGACGACACGCCGGGCGTGACGCGCGACCGCCGGCCGGGCGAGGCGCGGCTGTTTGATTTGCGCTTCACCATCATCGATACGGCCGGTCTTGAAGAGGCTGCCGCCGACACGTTGCCGGGGCGCATGCGCGCGCAGACGGAAGCGGCGATCGACGAGGCCGACCTGTCGCTCTTTCTCATCGACGCCAAGGCCGGCCTGACGCCCGCCGACGCAACGCTTGCCGAACTGCTGCGTCGCCGCGGCAAACCGGTGGTGCTGGTTGCCAACAAGGCGGAAGCGCGTGGCTCGGATGCCGGCTTTTATGATGCCTTCACGCTGGGCCTGGGCGAGCCCTGTCCGATTTCCGCCGAACATGGCCAGGGCATGAACGATCTGCGCGAGGCGATCATCGAGGCGATCGGCGAGGACCGCGCCTTCCCAAAGGAAGAGCCTGCCGATGAAGCGCTCACCGATGTGATGCTGACGCGGGAAGAGGCGGAAAACCCGGAAGAGGCCGCCCCCTATGACGACAGCAAGCCCTTGCGGGTCGCGATCGTGGGCCGTCCGAACGCCGGAAAATCGACGCTGATCAACCGCTATCTCGGCGAGGAACGGCTGCTCACCGGCCCGGAAGCCGGCATCACCCGCGATTCCATTTCGGTGGAGTGGGAGTGGCGCGGCCGGCCGATCAAGCTGTTCGACACCGCCGGCATGCGCCGCAAGGCGCGGGTGGTCGAAAAACTCGAGAAGCTCTCGGTCTCCGACGCGCTGCGGGCCATCCGTTTTGCCGAATGCGTGGTGATTGTCTTCGACGCCACGATCCCGTTTGAAAAGCAGGACCTGCAGATTGTCGATCTCGTGCTGCGCGAGGGCAGGGCGGCCGTGATCGCCTTCAACAAATGGGACATGATCGAGGACCGCCAGCAGGTGCTGGCGGATTTGCGCGAGAAGACAGAGCGGCTTTTGCCGCAGGCGCGCGGCATTCGCGCCGTGCCGATTTCCGGCGAGCGGGGCACCGGCCTCGACAAGCTGATGCAGGCGGTCGCCGATACTGACAAGGTGTGGAACCGCCGCATCTCGACGGCCAGGCTCAATCGCTGGCTCGACGGCCAGACGGTCAGCCACCCGCCGCCCGCCGTTTCCGGCCGGCGTCTTCGGATGAAATACATGACGCAGGTGAAAACCCGTCCGCCCGGCTTCATGATCTCCTGCACCAGGCCGGACGCGGTTCCGGAAAGCTATATCCGCTATCTGACCAATGGTCTGCGTGCCGATTTCGACATGCCGGGCGTGCCGATCCGCATTCATTTCCGCGCCGGCGACAATCCTTTCGAGCACAAGCGCAAGAAGAAGCGTTGATCAGGGTCCGTGGGCGACAAGCATGTTGTCGTAGAACTGCCGCGCCGCCGCCTCCCACGTATAGGTCAGAGCCAGGTCGCGCGCCGCTTCCGGCGAACATTCCAGCGCCTTGAGGCAGGCGGCCTTCAGGTCGTCGTCAAGCGCGCCAGCCTGCTGATCGCCGTCGAGAATGTCGCGCGGACCGGTCACGGGAAAGGCCGCGACGGGCACGCCGCTTGAAAGCGCCTCGATGATCGTGTTGCCGAACGTGTCCGTCTTCGAGGTGAAGACGAAGACGTCCGCTTCCGCATAGGCCTCCGCCAGCGCTTCGTCCTGCAGCATGCCGGCAAAATGAACGTCGGGATATTTTTCCTCAAGCGCCTTGCGCGCCGGTCCGTCGCCGACGACGACGATGCTGCCGGGCAGGTCGAGCGCGAGCAGCGCGGGAAGATTCTTTTCCACCGCGACGCGCGCAACCGTGAGGAAAACCGGCCGCCTGAGGCCGCCGAACGGCGCGGCCGATTTTTCCCGCGGATGAAACAGCGTGTTGTCGATGCCCCGGCTCCAGCGCATCAGGTTGTGAATGCCGCGCTCTTCCAGTTCGCGCGCCAGGCTTTCCGTTGCCACCATGCAGCCATGGCCGGAATTGTGGAATCGCCGGACGACGCCGTAAAGCATGTCCTTGGGGACCGGCAGGCGGGCCGCGACATATTCGGGAAAGCGGGTGTGATAGCTGGTGGTAAACCGCATTCCGTTCTTCAGGCAGTAGCGGCGCGCCTTGAAGCCGAGCGGGCCCTCCGTGGCGATATGGAGGAAATCCGGCGCGCTGTCGGCGATCTTGCGGGCGACCTGTCCATAGGTGGCGAGCGCCAGGCGGATTTCGGGATAGGTCGGCATCGGCATGCTGCGGAACAGATCGGGCGTAATCATCGTCACCGCGACGCCCATCTTCTCCAGTTCGTGATTGGTGTTTTCGATCGAGCGGACGACGCCGTTGACCTGCGGATGCCAGGCATCGGACACAAGCGTCAGTCTCTTGGGCGCGCTTTCGTTCACGTCGGTCTTCCGATTCTTCCGCCGGCGCAGTCCGGCCGGTCCGGCCCTGTTATCCAAATGATGTTACAGCCTTATTACACCGCGATTTCGCCGCAAACGCCAGCGGCCGATCGCGCGCCTTCTCCATTTACCTGACGCCGGCGCGACGATAGGCTGGAGACCGGAGATCTCAGACCATTTCAGCAAGGAATTTTCGATGACCGACGAGAAAAGTGAAAACGGCGCATGGTGGCGCGGCGGCGTCATCTACCAGATCTATCCGCGCTCGTTTCAGGATACGACCGGCGACGGGATCGGCGACCTGCCGGGGATTACCCGCAGGCTTGCCTATGTTGCCGAGCTCGGCGTCGATGCGGTCTGGCTTTCGCCCTTCTTCACCTCGCCGATGGCGGACATGGGCTATGATGTCTCCGACTATCTCGATGTCGACCCGATGTTCGGCACGCTCGATGATTTCAGGGCGCTCGTGGCAGAGGCCCACCGGCTGGGGCTCAAGGTTATTATCGACCAGGTGCTTTCCCACACCTCCGACCAGCATGCCTGGTTCAAGGAAAGCCGCAAGAGCAAGGTGAATGACAAGGCGGACTGGTTCGTCTGGGCCGATGCCAAGCCGGACGGGACCGCGCCCAACAACTGGCTGTCGATCTTCGGCGGTCCGGCCTGGGAGTGGGACGGCACGCGCAAGCAGTATTACATGCATAATTTCCTGGCGAGCCAGCCGGACCTCAATTTCCATTGTGCGGCGGTTCAGGACGCCCTGCTCGAAACGGTCCGCTTCTGGCTGGAGCTCGGCGTCGACGGCTTCCGCCTGGACACGGTGAACTATTATTTCTGCGACGAGAAACTGCGCGACAATCCGGCGGTCGACGGCGAGCTTGGCCCGATGGGCCTCGATGCGCCGGACGTGAACCCCTATGGCTTCCAGCAACACATCTACGACAAGACACGACCGGAAAATATCGGTTTTCTCCGGCGCTTCAGGGCGCTTCTCGATGAATATGACGAGCGCACATCGGTGGGCGAGGTCGGTGACGGCGCGCGCTCGCTGAAAACGGTTGCCGCCTATACCTCCGGCAATGACAAGCTGCACATGTGCTATACGTTCGATTTTCTCGGGCCGAATTTCTCGCCCGCCCATATTCGCGATTGCGTGGAGAATTTCTTCGCCACGGTCAAGGACGGCTGGGTGTGCTGGGCGTTTTCCAACCATGACGTCGATCGCCACGCTTCACGCTTCGCCAGAACCGAAGCCGAGCGTGAGCCGGTGGCAAAGCTCGCTATCTCGCTGCTGGCGACCCTGCGCGGCTCCATCTGCCTCTATCAGGGCGAGGAGCTCGGCCTGCCGCAGGCGGAGATTGCCTTCGAGGATCTGCAGGACCCCTACGGCATCCGCTTCTGGCCCTCTTTCAAGGGGCGCGATGGCTGCCGCACGCCGATGCCGTGGAGCAATGTCGCGCCCCATGCCGGCTTCACCACGGCTGACAGGCCCTGGCTTCCGGTTCCGCGAGAGCACCTGCCGCTTTCGGTGTTCGAGCAGGCGCCTGAGCCCGACACGGTCTATAACCACTACCGCGCCGTGCTGTCCTTCCGCGCCGAGCACGACGCGCTTTTCGATGGGGATATCGCCTTCATGGAGACCGACAATGAGGACGTGCTGATGTTCACGCGGGAAAAGGACGGAAAGACGCTGCTCTTCGTCTATAATTTCGCCGACACGCCGCAATCCGTGCCGCTGCAGATCGCGCTCGAGCATGTCGACAGTCTCGACCTGCCGGGCATGACCGGGGTTCTGAACGGTGCCCATGTCGATCTGGGCGCCTTTGACGGCTTTTGCGCGAAACTGTGAGGGCTTCAGGCGTCGATGGTGACGCTGAAGGCAAAACGCGCGCTTTCGCCCGGCTGGAGGATCTTGGTAAACGGCCGCGCCTCGAGCGCGGCCCCCTTTTCATGGGCAGCGGCCATGCCGTGCCAGGGTTCGACGCAGATATAGGGCGCGCCGGGCTTGGTCCAGAGCGCCAGATTGGGAAGGCCCTCGAAAACGAAATGAAGGGCGGAGCCGTCTTCTGCGCTAAAGGTGAGGCGGTCGCCGGCGCCTTCCGGGAAGATCATCGCGTCGTCCTCGAAATAGTCATGGTCCAGCGTGAGGATGCCCTCGGAAAAGGGAGAGGGCAGGCGAGAGAGATCCAGAAGCCCGTCGCGCAGGCGGATCATTTCCGGCTCCGCGCGGTTTGCGAGGGTGATGTGGTGGACATGGCCCTTATTCATGCCGGGCATCGGCCAGCGGAAGGCCGGGTGGAAGCCGAAGCCGAAGGGCATCGGCCTGTCGTCATTGTTCTCGACCGTCGCCGAAACGCCGAGCGTTTTTCCTTCGAGTGCATGTTCGATCGCGAGGCGGAAGGCGAAAGGGTAGGATTTCCGTGTTTCGTCCGTGTCCGTCAGGACGAAGCGGCAGAGCGTTTCCGTCTGTTCTTCGAGCGTGAACAGGCTCTTGCGCGCAAAACCGTGCTGTTTCATGGCGAAGGGCTCGCCGCCGATTTCCACCCGGTCGTCGGGTGCCTTGCCGACGATCGGAAACAGGATCGGCGCGCGTCCCGTCCAGAATTCAGGGTCCCCGTTCCACAGCCAGTCGCGTCCGTCGGCGGTCCTGATCGACTGCGTCTCGGCGCCGAGCGGCGAGACGATGACGGCAAGAGCTTCGTTGGCGATGCGGATGGCGTCTGTCATGGTCGGGCCTCGTGGCGCTCTCGTTGCGAGAAGAAAGGAATGCCCGGCGGAGGTTTTGCCGCCGCCGGGCGCCGGTGTCTCAGATATTGTTCATCAGAACCGTGCGCAGCTTGTCGAACAACTCGTCGATTTCGGACTTCGAGATGATCAGCGGCGGCGACAGCGCGATGATGTCACCGGTGGTGCGGATCAGAAGCCCGTCCTCATAGGCCTTGAGGAAGGCCGAGAAGGCGCGCTTGGTCGGCTCGCCGGCGATCGGCTCCAGCTCGATTGCGCCGATCAGGCCAAGATTGCGGATGTCGATGACATGCGGGCAGTCCCTCAGGCTGTGAAGCTGCTCTTCCCAATAGGGCGAAAGCTCCTTGGCCCGGGTCAGCAATCCCTCCTCCTGGTAGGTCTCGAGCGTGGCAAGGCCGGCCGCCGACGCGATCGGGTTGCCGGAATAGGTGTAGCCGTGCATGAACTCGATCATGTGCTCCGGGCCGTTCATGAAGGCATCGTGAATCTCGTCCTTGACGAAGACCGCGCCCATGGGGATGACGCCGTTGGTCAGTCCCTTGGCGGTGGTCATGATATCCGGCGTCACGCCGAAATACTCGGCCGCGAAAGGGGCGCCGATGCGCCCGAAACCGGTGATAACCTCGTCGAAGATCAACAGGATGCCGTGCCTGTCGCAGATTTCGCGCAGCCGCTGGAGATAGCCCTTCGGCGGAATGAGCACGCCGGTGGAGCCGGCCACGGGCTCGACAATGACGGCGGCGACCGTCGAGGGGTCATGCAGCGCGACGATCCGCTCCAGAGTGTCGGCAAGGTCGGCGCCGTGTTCGGGCTGGCCCCTGGTGAAGGCGTTCTTCTCCGGAAGGTGCGTATGGGGAATGTGGTCGACGCCTGTCAAAAGCGTGCCGAACATCTTGCGGTTCGAGACGATGCCGCCGACGGATGTGCCGCCGAAATTGATGCCGTGATAGGCGCGTTCGCGGCCGATCAGACGGAAACGCTCGCCCTGGCCCTTCACCCGGTGGTAGGCCAGCGCGATCTTCAGCGCGGTATCGACGGATTCGGAGCCGGAATTGGTGTAGAAGACGTGGCCCATGCCCTGAGGCGCGAGGTCCACCAGACGGTTGGCGAGTTCGAAGGCCTTCGGGTGGCCAAGCTGAAAAGCGGGCGCATAGTCGAGCTCGCCGGCCTGGGCGCGGATCGCCTCGGTGATCTTCGGTCGGCAATGACCGGCATTGACGCACCACAGCCCCGCGGTGCCGTCGAGCACGGTGCGGCCGTCGACCGTCTTGTAATACATGTCCTTGGCCGAGGCGAACATGCGCGGCGCCTTCTTGAACTGCCGGTTTGCGGTGAACGGCATCCAGAAGGCTTCGAGGTTGTTGGGGGCGACGCGGTCGGACATAAGCTGCTCCACAGAAGAAAGCGACCCGTTTGCCGGGCAGTGCTTTTTTGAATTATACGGTGGAGCACGTTATCAGCGGATGGAGCGCCGTCAAGCTGGAAGGCATGCGCGAGGAGCGCAAATGGCGGCGGCTCGCGCCTTGGTCCTTTCTGTACCCCGGCGGGGGTTCGCCGATTGCCAGACCGCCCCGATTGTCAGCACCGGAAGCGGCGGTCCGCACGGGCTCAGCCTGCGAGGTCAACTCGCAAGCGTGTCGCGCCAGCCCGAGCGGTCATAAATGTCATCGAGCGTTTCGAGCAGTTTCTTCACCGGCTCCGCGTGGGTGCTGTAATAGATCGTCTGCGCCTCGCGACGGGTTTCAACCAGGTTCTGCGCCCGCAACTTCGAGAGGTGTTGCGAGAGCGCCGACTGACTCAACCCTACCCTGTTGGCAAGCGCGCCGACGGGCATTTCATTCTCGATCAGAACGCAGAGAATCTGGAGGCGTTTCGGGTTGGCCATGGCTGCAAGAAGACAGGCTGCAACAGCGGTTTTGTCCGTTTGTGTGGTTGTTCTCACGGTGATGATTCCTTTGCTGGACATCGGCGCTACACAAGTCATGTATAACAAGAGAAACTTACACAAGCTTTTATAAAAAAGTAATCTTAAATTTTGGGTATTTTACAGGCGAATTCGTGGACAAATTCAAGCAATTCATCATGATTAGTCGAGACTTTTTCAAAATCATGCCGCGCTATAATTCGTCTTTCTCTAAAATATATACCTTCCGGGTCGATGTCTATAAAGGCATATTCTTTGTTTTCGACTTGGAGGAACATGCTTTCCGCATGCTTTGCAGCGTAGGAGAAATCGAACCACCGATAGGTCATCAATGCGCCGGGCCGCACAAGGTCCGCCCCTTCCAGCGCGAATGCCTTGCCGAAACCGCCGTTGAGATTGGCCGAAACCGGCTCCAGGCGGAACAGGTTGAAATCGGGGAAGTCAATGTAAGTTTTTGCTTTCGGGTGTCGGCTGAGAAAGCGCCGGCGCAACCAGGCGTGGTGCACGCTTTCGCGGTCAACAAGGCGGGCATGGCAGCGCGTGGTCAGGCGCGGATGGGCCAGCGGATCGCCCTTGGCCGGCTCTCCGGTCAGGATTGAAACGCGATCGTCCGCCTCGATCGCGCGGGTGTGGACGGAAAGCCCGGAGACCAGGATCGCCGGTGCGCCGTCAATATCGGTTGCCAGCAGAACGCGGCTTGCGAACGGGAAGCCGGTTTCCTCTTCGTTGACGGCAAGCGCGGCGTAAGGGGCTTCCCGGACAAGCCGGCGGGCCAGCGCCCTTGCGGCCCCGTCGGTTTCGCGCAGGATATTTCTGTTCATCGGGTTTCCTCCTGTCCGGTTTCGGTCGGGCGGGCGGCGGCAAGGTGCATCATCATGTCCTGCTCGGTGATCGTTCCGGCAATCCGTCCGCGATCGACGACGCCGATCGTGCCCGGACGCTCGGAAAGCGCGCGCAGGAGCGCTGCCGCCGACGTGCCGGGCTTCACCGTCGCCGATATGCGGACATCGAGCCGTGCCCGGTCGGTCACGGGCTGCATGATGTCTTCAGCCGTCAGAAAGGCAAAGCGGTTGGCATGGGCGACGAAATCGGCGACATAGCCGCTCGCCGGCCTGCTGACGATCTCGCGCGGCGTGCCGGTCTGGACGATCCTGCCGGCCTGCATGATCGCGATCCGGTTGCCGAGCTTGATGGCTTCGTCGAGGTCATGGCTGACGAACAGGATGGTCTTCTTCAATCGATCCTGAAGCGACAGCAACTCATCCTGAAGATGGGCGCGGATCAGCGGATCAAGCGCGGAGAACGGCTCGTCCATCAACAACACCGGAGCGCCGGTGGCAAGCGCGCGCGCGAGCCCCACCCTTTGCTGCATCCCGCCGGACAGGGCATGAACCGGCTGATCGGCCCAATCCGTGAGCCCGACAAGCGCCAGCTGTTCCTCGACCCGATCGCGTCTCTCCTTCTTGGGGGTGCCTGCAAGTTCAATTCCGAACGCGACGTTTTCGGCAACGCTGCGCCATGGCAACAGGGCGAACTGCTGGAAAACCATGGCAACCGAACGGTTCCTGAGCGCCCGCAGCGCGCGGCCGCCATCGGCGTAGGGGTTGATCGGCCCGTTCTCGGTCTGAACCTCCACGGTGCCGCGGGTTACCGGCGCCAGGCCATTGACGGCGCGCAGCAGCGTCGATTTTCCGGAACCCGAAAGACCCATCAGCACGACGATCTCGCCCTCGCCGACCGCAAGCGAGGCATCGCTGACGCCAACGAGGTTTCCCGTCTTCTTCAGAATGTCATCGCGAGAAAGGCCGGCGTCGATCAACGGCAGGGCGCGCCTGGGGCGCTTGCCGAACACGATATCGATATTTCGCAGTTCGAGGGCCTTGTTCATCGAAAGGGCTTTCGAGACGGATGACGGAGAGCCGGGCGGCGGGCGCCCGCGCGATCTTTTCCACAAACCGGCCGCCGCGACAAGGGCGCTGACTGCCGTCGCCGAAGGCCGACCCGGCGTCTTTTCTGTGACTTGCGGCATTTTGCGCTTTATCGGCGCCCGTCGTTTTCGGCAAAAGAAAGCCGGAAGGATCGGTGGAATGGCCAAGCTTCACTATTACTACGCGACGATGAACGCGGGAAAATCGACGCTGCTTCTGCAGGCGGCCTATAATTACCGCGAGCGGGGCATGCATGCCGTGATCCTGCTGGCGGAATTCGATGATCGGGCCGGCAGGGGCGTCGTCTCGTCCCGCATCGGGCTCAAGGCCGATGCCGTGACATTCGGGCCCGAGACCGATCTCTTCGAACTGGCCGGGCGGCTGAACGGCGAGAAGGCCATCGATTGCCTGTTTGTCGATGAGTCGCATTTCGCCACCGCCGGTCATGTCTGGCAGCTTGCGCGGATTGTGGACGAACTCGGCCTTCCGGTGATGGCCTATGGCCTCAGGTCCGATTTTCGCGGCGAGCTGTTCCCGGCCTCGCGGGAGTTGTTCGTTTTGGCAGACGAAATCCGCGAAGTGCGGACGATCTGCCATTGCGGCCGCAAGGCCACCATGGTGGTCCGGCTTGACGGAGAGGGCAATGTGGCGCTTGCCGGCCCGCAGATCGAAGTGGGGGGCAATGAGCGCTACGTTTCCTATTGCCGCAAGCACTGGAAGGAAAAGACGGGGTTGAGATAATCGCCGGGCGCGCAATGCCTCAGTCGATGATATTGAGGCGGATCGCCTTGGCCACGAGCTGCGCCCGGTTGACGCAATCCATCTTGCGGATGGCGTTGGCCAGATAGGCGTTGACCGTGTGGTCCGATAGCCCGAGGATGCCGCCGATTTCGTGCGATGTCTTGCCCTCTGCCGTCCAGCGGATCACCTCCGTTTCGCGCGCCGACAGGCTGCCCATGGGGTGGCCGGGGGGATCGCGCAGTTCGCCGTGGCGCCTGAGGGCGCGCCGGGCGATGCGGGTGAGGGCAAGTTCCTCCTTGCTGCCGAGCGGCTCGCGATTGCCGAAAAACAACAGCGCCGTCTGCCGGCCCGGGTCGGCCGCGAACGTGAACACCACCCCCATATTGATCCCCAGGGCTCGCATCCGCTGGGCAAAATCGGTCCGGCTCAGGTCATCGCATTTGAGGATATCGTCAAGAGACCATTGCAGCGGCGCGCCCGCGCGCCTGTGGGCTGGCACGAAGGGCATGGAGCGCAGGAGGCCGACATGATCGTGGGATTCGATGAAAGGACGAGGCAGCGTGGTGCAGTGCACGAGAGCAGGCGCGATTGCCGCCCGCGGTTTCGGCACATCCATCAGCGTGAAATGGATCAGGCCGAAATGTGATGCAATCGAGGCGAGCGGTCTTGCAAGAATCTCGATCTCTGCGGCAAGGTCGATATCGCGCATAAATTGAACTATCTTGACTTCTTCCGGAGGCCGCATGCCCTCGCCTCGCTTGGCTTTGTTATTGTTTTCCATAGTGCAGCAATGAGGATCGCCGCTTGCCGCGCATCTGCCGGCAAGCCCGGTTGTGGCCGGATCGCTCAACCGGCCATGCAACCTTTTCTGGCAATATACATGTACCGTCGGTAATGTCGAGTTGCGCTAAAATAAAAGATGCTCTTTTTACGGGTAAGTTTCGCGCCAGATCGAGTGCTGCATTCGCCGGTCTGTCCGGGAGGGGCGTGGACGGCGCAAAGCCGTGCAAATCATGAACGGAGGGGCAGCCCGTCTCGAGACCGCGATTTCAGGCGCGCGCGCGTTTCGGCGGCGCCGGCACCTCCTGCCGGCGCGTCCGGGGCGGGGAAAAACGAATGCGCCATTCAACCGGCGCATCGGCCCGAAGACCGGAACCGGTCTTCGGAAAGCAGATTGGGAGTGCTCAACAAGCGGGAGCATGCCTAAGAACGGACGGCGTCCTGAAAGCAAGATGCGTAGATAAAATAGGTTAGAGCGTCCTTTGTGCGTCCGAATGGACGCACGGCGCTCTAGCCCGCGTGGCGATGCTCTTCCTGCGCCAGGTCCGCTTCGACCACGGCAAGCGTCGCCATGTTGACGATGCCGCGCGAGGTGACCGATGGCGACAGGATGTGAGCGGGAAGCGCGCTGCCGAGCAGGATCGGCCCCACATGCAGGGCGTCGAGCATGCCCTGAACCACAGTCATGGTGATATGCGCGGCATCGAGCGAGGGGAAGACCAGGAGGTTGGCCTCGCCGGCGAGCGTGCTGTTGGGCATGACGCGCTTGCGCAGCGCATCGGAAATGGCGGTGTCG
The DNA here is from genome assembly GCF_984369615.1 of Martelella sp. Classification (NCBI taxonomy): domain Bacteria; kingdom Pseudomonadati; phylum Pseudomonadota; class Alphaproteobacteria; order Hyphomicrobiales; family Aurantimonadaceae; genus Martelella; species Martelella sp. The sequence goes on from NZ_CFHTCS010000015.1 coordinate 20,046, forward strand.
CCGTGCATCTCGCCGTCGACTTCCAGGTCCGGCATCCGTTCGCGGATGATTGCGAGCGCCTCGCGCATTCGCGCGGCGCTTTCCGAATCGCGTGACCCGAAGTTCGAATGGGAAACGAGCGCTGCCTTGGCAACCATGCCGAAACGCGAGACGGCGCGCGCCGACTGGATCGTGGTTTCGGCGATCTCCTCGGGCGTCGGGCAGTAGGTCACGTGGGTGTCGGCGAAGAAGGTCGCGCCGCGGTTGGAGATCAGCAGGCCCAGGCTGGAGAAATCGCGCACATTCTCGTGCTTGCCGATGATATTGCCGATATCGCGCAGATGCCGGTCGAAACGGCCTTCCACGCCGCACAGAAGCGCATCCGCATCGCCGCGCTTGACGGCGAGCGCGCCGATCACCGTGGTATTGGTGCGCACGATGGTGCGCGCGCGATCCGGCGTCACGCCCTTGCGAGCAACGAAGCCGAGATATTCCTCGACATATTCCCGAAACCGCGAATCGCTTTCCGGGTTGATGATGTCGTAATCCTCCTGCGGTCGCATCCTGAGGCCGTAGCGTTTCATGCGGGTCTCGAGCACGTTCGGTCGTCCGATCAGAATCGGCCTGGAAATGCCTTCCTCGATCAGCACCTGCGCTGCCCGCATCACCCGCTCGTCCTCGCCGTCGGAGAAGATCACCCGCTTCGGCTGGGCCGCCTTGGCGGCGGCGAAGACCGGCTTCATGACGAGGCCGGAGCGGAAGGCGAAGCGGTTCAGGTGATCGTAATAGGCCTCGTAGTCCTCGATCGGCCGTTCGGCGACGCCGCTTTCGGCCGCAGCCTTCGCCACGGCCGGCGCGATGCGCAGGATGAGGCGCGGATCGAAGGGGGAGGGGATCAGATAGTCGGGCCCGAAGATCAGCGGTTCGCCGGTGGAAGAGTGCGGCACTTCCCACACCTCTTCCTTGGCGAGCCCGGCAATCGCCCGGACGGCGGCCATCTTCATTTCCTCGTTGATGGTGCGCGCGCCGCAATCGAGCGCGCCGCGGAAGATGTAGGGGAAGCAGAGGACGTTGTTGACCTGGTTGGGAAAATCCGACCGGCCGGTGCAGATCATCGCGTCCTCGCGTTCGGCGCGCGCGAGATCCGGCATGATCTCCGGCACGGGATTGGCCAGTGCCATGATCATCGGCTTGTCGGCCATCTGCTTCAGAAGCGCCGGCTTCAGCGCGCCTGCGACCGACAGGCCGAGGAAGACGTCGGCGCCCTCGATGTGGTCGGCCAGTGCGTGGGCGTCGCTTTCCTGGGCATAAACCGCCTTCCACCGATCCATATTGGTGGTGCGGCCCGGATAGACGAGGCCATCGATATCGAAGACCCAGATGTTCTCCCGTTTTGCCCCGAGCGAGACGAGAAGGTTGAGGCAGGCGAGGGCCGCAGCGCCCGCGCCCGAGGCCACGATCTTGACGTTCTCGATCGACTTGCCGGCAAGCTCAAGCCCGTTCAGGATCGCGGCGGCGACGATGATGGCGGTGCCGTGCTGGTCGTCGTGAAAGACCGGGATCTGCATCTTCTCGCGCAGGATGCGCTCGACCTCGAAACATTCCGGCGCCTTGATGTCCTCGAGGTTGACGCCGCCGAAGGTCGGCTCGAGCGCTGAGATCGTCGAGACCATCTCATCGATGGTCGGCGCGTCGATCTCGATGTCGAAAACGTCGACGCCGGCGAATTTCTTGAACAGCACAGCCTTGCCTTCCATCACCGGCTTGGAGGCGAGCGGGCCGATATTGCCAAGTCCGAGGACGGCCGTGCCGTTGGAGATGACGGCGACGAGGTTGCTGCGCGAGGTATATTTCGCCGCATCCGACGGATTGTCGTGGATTGCGATGCAGGGCGCGCCGACGCCGGGAGAATAGGCAAGCGCCAGGTCGCGCTGGTTGCCGAGCGGCTTGATCGCCTGAATCTCGAGTTTGCCGGCCCGCGGATAGCGGTGGTAGAAAAGCGCCTGCTGCTGCAGGTCTTCTCCGGCGCCCTTGGTTTCTTTGGGTTCGCTCATCGTCCTGGTCTCCTTGTCCGGCGCCGGTGCCCGGTCTCCTCAATGCCGGGCGACTATATGGGCGGAAATGGCGAAACTCAATCCACCGCCGTCGCACGGCCCACGGTTTCGACTCCGGCCTCAAGCACTGCGGGCCAGCGCTTTCCGGCGACTGTCTGTTTACCAGGACAGATGTTTCACTCAGCGCATTTTCAGGTATTCTGGCGCAGGACAGGGCGGCCTCACGAAGACGCCGATTGTTTCCAAAGACCGTATGGAGTCACAGATGAATAAAATGCTGCAGCCGATGGCGCCTTACTTCCTGGCCCTGCTCAGGGTCGTTGCGGGCCTGCTCTTTCTTGAACACGGCACCCAGAAGATCCTGCATTTTCCCGTGTCCGACATGCATCCGCCGATGTTCTCGCTGCTCTGGTTCGGCGGCATCCTGGAGATCGTCGGCGGCGCCCTGATCATTGTCGGGCTCTACACGCGCATTTCGGCCTTCGTGCTTTCGGGCATGATGGCGGTTGCCTATTTCATGTTCCATGCGCCCAACAGTTTCTTCCCGGCGCTCAACGGCGGCGATGCGGCGATCCTGTTCTGCTTTGTCTTCCTGTATTTGGTTTTTGCCGGTCCCGGAGCCTTCAGTCTCGACGGCAAGAGGAAACGCTGACCGTCTCGTCCTGCGGGCCGGCTTTATTGCGGCGCGATGATCGTCAACCGCCCCCTCTTGCGGGGCGGTCCGCCTTTCCAATGTCAGCGCGGGGTATCGCAACGGCCTGTCGCGCGTTATGGATTCAAGACACTGCGCCGGCCTCGCATGACAGGCCCGGTCGAAAGCCCTGAAGATGATCGGAGCGGCGGGATGAACACTGATCCTGAGAACGAAAACGATGCCCGCCTGCATGAGGCGCGGCTGCAGTTCCTGACCTGGGAACGCCGGCCGGAGGATATCGACGCCCCCGCCCACCGGGCCCGCTGCGCGGCCCTGGCACGGCGTGCGGGGGCGGTGATCGACGAAACGGCCTATGTTGCCGAAAAGGCCGCGGTTTTTACCGATAGGCTTTATCTCGGCGCGGAATCCTACATTGCCGGTTATGCCGTAGTGCGCGGCGATATCGCGATCGGCGCCGATTGCACGGTCAATGCCTATGCCTGCCTTGCCGGAAAGGTAAGCTGTGGCGATCATGTGCGTATCGCCTCGCATGCGCAGATCATGGGCTTCAACCACGGCTATGAGGATCCCGATATTCCGATCTCGCGCCAGCCGCATGAAAGCCGGGGCATCATCATCGAGGACGATGTCTGGATCGGCGCGAATGTGGTGGTGCTTGACGGCGTGCGCATCGGGCGCGGCGCGGTGATCGCCGCCGGCGCCACGGTCACCCGGGATATCCCGCCCTATATGATCGCCGGCGGCGTGCCCGCAAAGCCGATTCGCCGGCGCGGCGAGAAGCGCCCGAAAGCGGGCGGCGATGTCGATGGCGCGCTCCGGCGCATAAGCGACAGGATCGGAACGGAATGGCGCGCAATCCTGTCCGCAAACCTGCAGGACGGCGTCTACGTCTCGCGCGGGGCCGACGGCGCGGCGCGCCCGAGCATGCGCCACCTGTGTGATGCGATCGAGATCGCCGCCGGGCTTGATGAAAGGCCGGAGGGTCTGGATATCGATGCCGCGATTTCCAGTCTGAAAGCGGTGCAGGATCCCGATCCCGGCCTTTTTCCCGATCCCGGCCAGCCGCCGAAACCGGATCTTCCCTTACGCGAGGACGGGATTGCGCTCTATAATGTGCTCTCGGTCGGTTATGCGCTGGAAGTGCTCGGCAGCCGGCCGGACCACAGGATTTCCGCCGTCGAGCTTGATGCGCCGGACCTCTGCGCCTGGCTGGAAAACCTGCCCTGGCGGGGAAATGCCTGGGGGGCGGGCGCTGCCGTGGACGCGATCGGCACGGCGCTATATTTCAACGCGCGCTATTTTTCGACCGGTCGGGCCCGCGAAACGCTGTTCGGCTGGCTCGCGCTCCATGTCGACCGGGCGACCGGGCTCTGGGGCGCGCCGACGGCGGCGGAAGGCCTGTTGCAGCCGGTGAACGGCTTCTACAGGCTGACGCGGGGAACCTACGTGCAATTCGGCCTGCCGGTTCCGCACCCCGAAGCCGCGATCAACTCCGTGCTCGCCAATTACCGCAATCATGACGGTTTTTCGGGTTCGTCCTATACCGCCTGCAATCTGCTCGACACGATCCACCCGCTTCTGTTGTGCCTTGCCCAGACGGATCATCGCCGCGCCGAGGCCGAGGCAGTCGCCCGCGCGGTCATCGCCCGCGCGCCGGAGCGCTGGCAGGCGGGCGCGGGTTTTGCCTTTGCAGACGGGCAGGAGGCGGGCCTTCAGGGCACGGAGATGTGGCTCTCGGTCATTCATCTGGCGGCGAAGCTGCTGAAGAGCGAGCATGCGCTGTCCTATGTGCCGAAGGGCGTCCATCGCACGGCGGCCGTCGGCCTCGGGCTTTAGCGCGCCTATCGAACGGAAGGAGACGGCCATGACACGGCGAAAGGCGCTTGTGGTTTATGGCGGCATGGCGATGCATACGCCGAAAGAGGGCGCGGAGACGGTCCGCGATGTTCTTGAGGCCCATGACTTTACGGTCGATGTCACCGATGACTATGACGCGCTCGGCGCCGAGGATGTCGGGGCCAACGCCCTTGTCGTGCCGGTCATCACCGACGGCGCACTCGCACCGGACAAGATGGCGAAGCTGATCGCAGCCGTTCGGGCGGGGACCGGGCTTGCCGGCTATCACATGGGCCTTGCCACGAGCTTTCGCGCCAGCGTGCCGTTCCGCTATGCCGCAAGCTGCTACTGGGTCGCCCATCCCGGCGACATCATCACCTATCGGGTCGAAGTGGCCCGTCCCGACCATCCGATCATGGATGGCATCGAGAGCTTCGAGCATACATCCGAGCAGTATTACCTGAATTACGATCCGGCTGTGGAGGTGCTGGCGACCACCACCTTTTCCGGAGCGTATCATCCGTGGCGCAAGAATGTGGTTATGCCGGTGGTCTTCACCACGACGCATGGCAAGGGCAGGGTGTTTTATTCCTCGCTCGGCCACACGGCCGACGAGCTCGAAATCCCAAATGTGCGCGCCATATTGACCCGTGGACTGCTGTGGGCCGCCCGGCCGCTCTGACTTGCAGCGCCTTCGTCAAGGGAGGCCTCTCAAACAGGAAGGAAATACTGATGAAGCTTTATGTTTATGACCATTGCCCGTTTTGCGTGAGAGCCCGGATGCCCTTCGGGTTGAAGAATATCCCGTTCGAGCTTGCCTTCATGGCGAATGACGACGAGGAGACGCCGATCCGGATGATCGGCAAGAAAATGGCGCCGATCCTCGAGGACAAGGACGGCCATATGGGCGAAAGCCTTGATATCGTTCACAAGGTCGACGGTCTTTCGGGCGAGCGCCTGTTTGGCGGCACGCCGCGCCGGGAGATCAGCGACTGGCTGAAGACCTGGGGCGGCACCGTCAACGCGCTGGTGATCCCGCGCACGCCGGATCCTGTCTTTCCCGAGTTCCGGACCGCTTCGGCCCGGGCCTATTTCACAGAAAAGAAAGAAGCCACGTTCGGCGCATTCGACGGACTTCTGGCCGAAACCGAAACCCACAAGGCCGAAATCCAGAAGGGGCTTGGGGCTCTTGCCTCCTTCCTGCCGGACGCGGAAGCCGCGACGATCGATGACATCATGCTGTTTCCGACGCTGCGTTCGCTGTCGATCGTGCCGGATCTTACCCTGCCGGAGCCGGTCGAAGCCTACCGTACCCGTATGGCCGAACGTTCCGGCGTGCCGCTGGTGAGCGAACTGCGCAAGGCGGCCTGAGGCCGTCAGGCCATGTCCTTGCCGGTGACCTTGACGGTCGGGTCGATCCGGTTGCGCTTCGGCCGCATCAGCGGTTCGGGGCTGACGGGTTGGGTGTGGAGCATGTCGGAGCCGGCCATGATGCCCTCGACGGCCTGGATTTCCAGCCGCTTGGCGTCGCGGCGGCGAATGTCGTCGGTGATCGCGGTCGCCTCGTCCTCGCTGGTGCCGAGCGCGATCAGCGTTTCCTTGCCGAAGACGAGGCCGGATTCGAGCGTCTCGCGCAGTTCATACTCAACGCCGCGCTGGCGCAGCGCCAGCGTATGGCCCCGGTCGTAGGAGCGGGCATAGATGTGGGCGCGCGGGAAATTCTCCTGCACCACGTCGATCACCCGGTCGGTGATTTCGCGCTTCTGGGTGCAGACGGCAACAATCTTGGCCTTTTCGATGCCGGCGGCGACCAGCACCTCCTTGCGGGTGCCGTCGCCGAAATAGATGTGGAAGCCGAAGGCCGATGCCTGACGGATACGTTCGGCCGAATAGTCGATGATGGTGACGTCGCGTCCGCTTGCCAGCAGGATCTGCGCCGCGATCTGGCCGAAGCGGGAGAAACCGACCATCAGCACATCGGCGTCGGCGCCGTCGAAATCCTCCTCCAGCTCCTCGTGGCCCTCCTGCCGGGTCGTGATCCGTTCGGCCAGGCGCACGCAAAGCGGCGTCGCGACCATGGAAAGCGTCACCACCGCAATCAGCACCGAGGCGGTGGCGTTGGACAGGACGCCCGCCGCCGCCGCCGTCGAGAACATGACGAAGCCGAATTCGCCGCCCTGGGGCAGAAGCGCGGCAATGCGGATCGCCTCGTCGTGGCCCGAGCCCGAAACGCGACAGAGCCCGTAGATCACCGCGGCCTTGACGGCAAGGAGCACCGGCACGGCGATGACGATGAGCAGGAGGTTGTCATAGACCACCTGGAGCTCGAGAGAGAGCCCGACGGCGATGAAGAAGATCGACAGAAACACGCCCCGGAATGGCTCGATATCGGCCTCCAGCTCATGGCGGTAGGATGATTCGGCGAGCATCACCCCGGCGAGGAAGGCGCCCATCGCCATGGAGAGCCCCACCATCTGCATGGCCATGGCCGAGCCGATGACGAGGAACAACGCCGCTACGATCATCACCTCGCGCGCGCCGGTGGCGGCGATGATCTGGAACACGGGCGTCAGCACATAGCGGCCGGCGGCCACCATCAGCGCGACCACGAGAAGCGCAAGGGCGGCACTCGTCAGCATGTCGGCGGTTGTCGCCTCCTCCACGCCGCCGCCGAGGATGCTGACAAGCGCCAGAAGCGGCACGATGGCGATATCCTGGAACAGCAGCATGGAGAAGGAGCGCTGGCCATAGCGGGTGTTGACGTCGCCATTGTCGTCGAGGATCTGCATGGCGAAGGCCGTGGATGACAGGGCAAGGCCGGAGCCGGCGATCACGGCGGCGCTCCAGTTGCCGACGCCGCCGAGATAGGCGAGCGGGACCAGAATGGCGCCGGTGACCGCGACCTGGGCAAGACCGAGGCCGAAAATGTCCTTGCGCATGGTCCACAGCCGCGCCGGCTTCAGCTCCAGCCCGATCATGAACAGCAGGAAGACGATGCCGAGTTCGGCGACGTGGAGAACCTCCTCGCCATTCGAGATGCGCTGCAGAACCGGGCCGATGATGACGCCGCCGGCAAGGTAGCCGAGAACCGTGCCGAGCCCCAGCCGCTTGAAGATCGGCGCCGCAATCGCGGCCGCCCCCAGCATCCAGACGGTTTCGGTGAAGAGGCTCTGCGACGTCGCCATATGCTGGTCCCTGAGTGCAAAGAAAAAGAACGGTCGGGGCGCACGATACTTGATGCGATGGGAAGTGAACAATAAATGGAAGCCCAAGGAAAGGCCAATGCCCATGTCATCGAAACTATCCCACAAAGAGTCCGGTCAACTGATCGACCGCGCGGCGCGGATTCTCGCGCTTGCGAAACAGAAAGGCGCCGACGCCGCCGACGTGGTCGTCTCCGAAGGGGCTTCCAACAGCATATCGGTGCGCGAGGGCAAGCGCGAGAACGCGCAGGCCTCCGAAAACCGAGGCTTTTCGCTGCGCGTTTTTTCCGGCGCGAAGGTCGCAAGCGTCTCGACCAATACCGATGACGATGTCGAGACCCTTGTGGACAGGGCGCTGGCCATGGCCCGGGTTTCGCCGGAAGACCCTTTCGCAAGCCTCGCCGATCCCGACCTGCTGGCGCGTGATGTGCCGGATCTCGATCTTTACGATCCGGTGGACGTTTTGACCGAAACGCTTGCGGCGCGCGCGCTTGCTGCAGAAGAGGCAGCGCTTTCGGTCGACGGCGTTACAAGAAGCTCGGGCGCCGGAGCGGCGCGCGGGGCGGTTTCATTCGCGCTGGTGACCTCGCACGGTTTTGCCGGCGGCTATCGCCGTTCCTATTCATCCACGTCGGTCTCGGTCGTCGCCGGCGAGGGCGCGAGCATGCAGCGCGACCATGACAGCGACGCTCGCTCCCACGACGGCGATCTGCGCCCGGCAGAGGAGATCGGCCGGCAAGCCGGGGAGCGCGCGGTCGCACGCCTTTCCCCGCGCCAGCTTGAAACGCGGAAGGGCGCGGCCGTGCTGTTCGAGGCGAGGCAGGCGCGCAGCCTTCTCGGCCACCTGGCCGGCGCGATCTCAGGCTCTGCCGTTGCCCGCAAGACCAGTTTCCTGCGCGATCGTCTTGGCAAGCAGGTCCTGAAGGCCGGCGTGAATGTGATTGATGATCCGTCGATCCTGCGTGGCGCGGGCTCGCAGCCCTTCGATGGCGAGGGCGTGAAAAGCCGGAGGCTGGCGATGGTCGAGGACGGCGTGCTGCAGCAGTGGTTCCTCTCCACCGCGCTCGGACGCGAGTTGGGATTTCAAACCAACGGACGCGGCACGCGTTCGGGCAATTCCCTTTCCGCGTCGCCGACAAACCTTTCCCTCGAGCCCGGCGACAAGAGTCCGGAGGAGCTGATGCGGGAGATCGGGACCGGGCTCTATGTGACCGAACTGATCGGCCAGGGCGTCAACATGGTGACCGGCGAATATTCGCGCGGCGCCAGCGGCTTCTGGATCGAGAACGGCGAGATCGCCTACCCGGTCTCGCAGGTCACCATTGCCGGCAATCTGAAGGACATGTTCCTGTCCATGACGCCGGCAAATGACCTTGACCGCCTCTACTCGATTGCCGCGCCCAGCATTCTTGTCGAGGGGCTTACGCTTGCCGGGCGCTAGATGCGCTCTCGCAAAAGCGCCGGAAGGCTCTATATCTTGCTCTCGTTCCCAATCGGCCGTTGAGGCCGAGCGACCGGGTCGCCCCGGAAAGGCAGATGCGTTTGACTGATCATGAAACCGCCGCCGAGGACTGGTCGTCCGATCTCGCGCTGATTGAAGAAGCGGCACGGGAGGCGGGCGCCGTCGCGCTGTCGCATTTCGGCCAGGACCCGGAAGTGTGGTGGAAGAATGGCGGCCAGTCGCCGGTCAGCGCCGCCGATTATGCCGCCAACGCATGCCTCGAGACAATCCTGACCAGGGCGCGGCCGGACTATGGCTGGCTTTCGGAGGAAAGCCGGGACGACCTCCGCCGGCTTGAGACCGAGCGTGCCTTCGTCGTCGATCCGATCGACGGCACGCGCGGGTTTCTGGGCGGGCAGACGAACTGGGTGGTCAGCGTCGCCGTGGTCAGCCGCAAGCGGCCGGTGGCCGGAGTTCTCGTGGCGCCTGCGCTCGGCGATGTCTACACGGCGATGGAAGGCGGACCGGCGCTGCTGAACGGCGCGGCGATCCGGGCTTCCGAAAGCCGGGGCGGGCCGGACGACGACGAACTCGAACTCTGCCTGCCCGCGAGCCTCGCAGACCGCTTCCAGCCGCGTTTTCGGGAAAGGTTGCGGCGGGCGG